>JBIKKU010000132.1:0-7682 GCA_044360245.1 Flavobacteriales bacterium
TTTTTTGGAGGAACTGCATTGTCAATAGCGCAAAGATCCGGACGCACATCAAAACCATGTTGAATTCTACCTGCTGTCATGGGGAATGATCCCCCTCCGTGTGCAAAGGCAACTCTCAATTTAGGCAATCGTTCAAACACGCCCGAAAAAATCATCGAACAAATGGCCAATGATGTTTCCGCCGGCATTCCTACTAACCAGGGAAGCCAGTAGCGTTGCATTTTCGATTCACCCATCATGTCCCAGGGATGAATGAATAATGCCATGTCGAGTTCTTCGCAGGCTTTGAATACTTGAAAGAATTGTGGTTCCGAAAGATTCAATCCGTTGATGTTGGTGCCGATTTGTATGCCTTTTAATCCAATTTCTTTGCAACGTTTTAATTCTTGTATGGCAAGGTCAGGAGCTTGCATGGGTAAAGTGCCTAATCCGATAAATCGTTTGGGATAACGACGTACGACATCGGCAATATGGTCATTTAAAAAAATGGAAGTTTCTAAAGTGTGCTCCGGTTTGGCCCAGTAGTGAAACATCACAGGCACAGTAGAAATTACCTGAACATCCACTGTTTGCGAATCGCACTCACGTATACGCGATTCCGGGCTCCAGCAATTGTCCATGATTTCACGAAAGAACTTATCGTCCTTCATCATGCGAGCACAACATGGCTTATGGTGATCCAAATGAATGAATCCTCCATAGCCAAATTTCTCCTTCCAATTGGGAATATGTTCCGGAAGAATGTGGGTGTGAATGTCGATGGTAAAATATTTCGCCACGGTAAGGATTACTTGGTGAAACGCTCATCTACTTCCATCACATGACCGCAATTTTTACAGGTGCGCAGATCTTCTGAAGTATAGAACTCTTTGAACGTTGGAAGAAAATCTTTTTCAATCGAACGAAGTTTGAAACGCTTATCGAAAAGTTTATGATTGCATTTATCACAAAACCACATCAAGCCATCGTTTTCATTGTCGCGACGTTTTCTTTCAATAACCAATCCAACAGTGTTTGCCGGACGAATAGGCGAGTGCGGAATGTTTGGAGGAAGTAAAAAGATATCTCCTTCTTTGATAGGAACTTCAACCGCTTTACCATCGATTTGCACTTTCACCAAAACATCTCCTTCAATTTGATAGAAGAATTCTTCGCTTTCATTGAAGTGATAATCTTTTCGTGCATTCGGACCACCTACCACCATTACAATGAATTCGGTGTCTTCGTAAACTACTTTGTTTCCAACCGGTGGTTTAAGCAGATGACGGTTTTCATCGATCCATTGCTTAAAATTAAAAGGCATGATAATTCCCATGAGGAAGAGCTTTAGTGTTCCTAAAAATAAACAAAAAAAATACCCCGACGATTTGTCGGGGTATTTCCTAAACTGATATCCGAAGATTATTCAAGAATCAATTTCTGAGTGGTAGTGTTACCATTGTTGGTCACTTTTACAAAGTAGGCTCCACGCTCAACAGCGTTGAAGTCGAATTGGTAAACAGCACCGGTGCTAACCGCAATGTTTTGCGATGCAACCAGCTTACCTTCAATGCTATAAACTTCCACAATGGTTGTTCCTTCTACATTTCCGAAGGTCATGTTAACCAGACCTGCAGATGGATTAGGATACATGTTCATGGAAACATTTTCTGTTTCTTCAACACCGGTACATGGATCAACCAACACAACAACTGCATCTGTTCCTTCACAACCGAAGTTATTGGTAACAGTTACGTCAATAGTGTGGCTTCCTGTTCCAAGAACAGCACCATCTACTACAGTAGTTTGTGTGTTGTCGCCTGTTGACCAGCTATAGCTGTTGAATCCTGAACCTGCATCGAGTGTTTGTGTGTGGTTTACACAAAGTGTAAAGTCAGCACCAAGCGCTACAGTTGGGTTTGGATTTACAACAACAGTTACTGTATCACGGTCAGTACAGGAGAAGCTGTTGGTTACTGTTACGTGAATAAGGTGAGTACCTGTTCCAAGTGTTGTTCCTAGCACTTCAATGGTTTGAGTGGTTTCGGTAGTTGACCAGGCATAAGTGGTCATTCCTGCACCTGCATCAAAATCGAGTGTGTCGTTTGCACAAATGGTTTGGTCTGAACCAAGATTGGTAACCGGAGCTACGTTTACGGTAACAGCTACGGTATCTGTATTCGAACATCCATTGGCATCAACAACAGAAAGTGTTACATCTGATACACCTGTACCAAGTGCAGCACCGGTAATGGTTTCAACTTGTGTAGAACCACCTGTTGACCAGTTGTAACTTGTAAATCCTGAGCCACCATTGATTACGGTTGAAGCGTTTTCACAAATGGTTCTGTCAACTCCAAGGTTAACGGTTGGTAATGGATTCGCAACTACAACTGTTCCGTCTGTAGAACCACATCCGTTGGCATCTACAACGTTAACGGCATAGAATCCGGAAACAGCAACTACGAGTGAATCATTGGTTGAACCGCCGGTCCAAGAGTAGTTTACAAATCCTGCTGCAGTAAGAATTCCTGTGGTATCCGCACAGAAGGTAAGTGTTGCAGGAAGATCAACAGGAACAGATTCTGTAACAGTGATGGAATCGGTTGTTGCACATCCTGTGGTATTGATGCTAACGGTTACATAGTAAATTCCTGCAGTATCTACCACAGTCGAATCCAAAGTGCCTCCATTGCTCCATACGTAGTTGTATGCTGCGTTGATTGGCGCATTCAGTTCCAATGTTGCATCATGACAAATCAAAGTGTCGTTACCAAGGTTGTAAACCGGACGAATATGTGTAGTCAACAATGCAGTATCTGAATTGATGAATCCGTATTCGTTGGTGTACCACAAGAGAAGGTCGTATGCAATAGATCCTGCTGTAGCGTTGGCCGCTACATAGTTTGCACTGCTGTCTACATTCGGAGTAACAACTGCTGTTGCAGTATCAATGGTGCTCCAAGCCCATGTACCAACTGCGTATCCGGAAGGAATAATTGCATCAGCACAAACGATGGTGTCATTGAGGTTCACTTGTGGAAGTGTTCCGATTGCAAAATCATCGAATGCAAAACCTTCCATATTGAAGATAAAGTCTGATGCAAATGAAACACGGAATTTCACTTTTGTAGCAGTTGAGAATCCGGTGGTGTCAATTGGGTGTGATGTTTGAATCCATCCACCTGAATTGTCAACGTCATTACCTGACCATCCTTCATTTGATCCGCCCGGAGCAGCTCCGATGGTGTTGTTGTACCAGTTGTAGATGTTGTTGTCGTATTGCGGAGTTACGGCACCAACGGTTACCCATGTAGCACCATCATCTTTGGTCATTTGCAACACTGCACCATCGTACGTGGTTTCCATGTCGTAATTGACTTTTAATGCTACCCAAGGATTTGCAGGTAGTTGGGTAAAGTCAAAACATGGTGAGAGTACATAACCATTTTCGTTGTTGGCGTAGTTTCCGGTTAATCCTGTAGTCCATGCGTTAACACCGGAAGCAGCACCTGAAATATTGGTTTTTGCAGGAGTTCCAAGTACAAAGCTATTGCTTGTTCCGCCTGTAATCCATCCGCCATTTCCTGATTCGAAATCTTCAAAATAAGGGAAGGTGGTGATGTAAGGGGTTGTTTCAATCGTTACAGATGCAGAGTCGCAAGCGTTGATATCACCCGGTAAGGTCGCGTAAATCTCAATGGTGTGGGTACCTAAAGCGCTTAAGTTGGCAGGTGTTGTGAAGGTGTAAGTGAATACAGAGTCAGGGGCAACACCACCTGTAAAGTTTTCACATACCGGAGCACCACCGTCAACTATGTAACATACGTTGGCAAATCCAAGAATGGAATTACCAAGGTTGGTGAATTGTGCTGTGATCGCTGTGCTTGAGGAAAGACCACAATCTGAAGTTGGACTTGTAACCGCAACTGCAGCTACATCTTTAAAGGCATAACCGATAAAGAGATTATCAATCGCAGAACCTTCTTGTTGAACACTTCCGTCCGAAGAAAATCCGAAACGGAACATGACAGAAGATTGTGAAGCTACACCACTTACGGTTGTGTAAGAGGTTTGCCATGGATTACTATCGTCGAACCATTGGTCGGTTGTGTTATTGTACCAGTTGGCATTGGTGGTTCCGGCAAGAACTTTTGTCCAGGTTGCACCTCCATCGGTTGATGATTCCAACCACATTCCATCCCATCCGGCTTCGCTTTCAATTTGATTGCTGAAACGAACAAATGGCTCGGTTCCTGAAGCAGAGAAGTCAAAGCAAACGGTTTGCAGGTATACTTCGGTGTTTGCAACGTAATCGTTGGTAAGACCAACAACCCATGCATTGTTCCCGCATCCTTGTGTTCCGTTTACAATGGTTTGAGCAGGAGCTCCCCATTCCCATGCTGTACCTGTCCCGGAAGGAAGAAGTCCGCCATCGTTGGCTTCAAAATCCAACACATATGGGAAAGTGTTAATGGTTTGAATGCTGGTAACGGTTAAGAAGCTGGTGTCATTCACCTGAACGGTATCGCCGGCGAGAACACCGAAGATGGAAACGTTGTAAGTGCCAACAGTAGAAAGATCTGGTGTGTTGGTGAACACATAATTGAATACACCACCTGTTGGAATGTTTGCTGTAGCAGTAAATGTTTCAGTGAAACTGTTCACACCATCATTATAAGTAAGGTCAATGGTAGTACCGGCGAGAATGTCTTGTGTACCGGCGTTTGTCATTGTTACACCCACTTGTTCAAGTCCAAGTCCGCAACCTGTTGCAAGACTATCTACAGAAACAAGTCCTAAATTGATTGGCGGAGCAGGTGTAATGTTGATGAGGTAATCTTCTGTTTCCCCATAGGAATAAGTTCCACATCCATCCATGGTGGCACTGTTGCCGAACTCATCCAGTTCAATACGCATTCTGGTAACACCTGTAGTTGCGGTGATTGGAATGGTAATGTTTCCGGTAACCGGAACACCTTGTGAGGTAGAACCTCCAAATACGCGTTCTGCAGGCAAATCCCAAACACCATTGTGGTTGTAGTCGATAAAGACTGTTACATCGGTATTATAGAAAATGTCCGAGTTGATTTGCAGGATAGAAATAGGATTTGTCGATCCTTGCATATAATCTACCAAAGCAAGGGTGTCGAAGTTGGAATAGGTGTTGACGGATGTTGGGTTGTTAACAACCGGAGTAGGTGTAACAACAGGGTTGACGAGGCTGCCAAAAATGACTTGTCCAATGTCGTCGTCTGCTGTATTGGTAGCACTAGAAACACAGAAGCAGTTCAAATAACTTTCCATGTTTACTTGCACAATATTCGTAGTGTCGGATAAACCACTGGTGGTACACGTTACGACAACGGCATACCAAGTAGTATCGGTTTGTGAAGTGGTATAAGATGTTGTGGTCGGACCTGCAATTGGATTAAACGTTACTCCATCTGTGGAAGAAATCCATACGTAAGTAATATCCAAACCTGTAGTGGCTCCTGTTGCAATGAGAATGAAGTTCGCACCGGAGCATACGGTAAGGTCTGCTGTTGCAAGTGTTCCTGTATTAGGAACACCGGAACATGGTGGTGGTGGAGGAAGGATGTTCACCAAATAATCTTCGGTTTCACCATAGCCATAATTTCCACATGAAGTTATCCCTGTTGGTGTTCCGGTTTCAACGGCAACGACACGCATTCTGGTAAGACCGGTAGAGGCTCCAACAGGAACGGTAAAGCTCACAGGAATTAAAGTTCCGGTTGTGTTTGAAGCAAAAGAGGCAGGACTGGTATAAATGGTTTCACCAGCATCCAGGAAGTCACCATCGCGGTTGTAATCGATATACACACGCATGCTGGTTTGGTAAGAATTTCCGCAAGTAGCTATGGTAACTGAAGCATTCTCGGTAGCGCCGGGTGTGATGTCGGGGGCAGCAATGGCAGTGAAGTTGGTGTAAAGCGCATTGCTACATGCCGAAGTATTATTGAGCGTATTCAGCGTTACATTGGTAATGTCCTCATCTCCTCCAAAATTTGCGGCAGAGGTACAATAGCAGTTAAGGAAATTTGAAATATTCACTTGAACTGCGGCGGTGGTTGCGGATAAACCACTATTGGTACAAGTTACAACACATTGATACCAAGTGGTGTCTGTTTGGGTGGCAGAATAAGTACTATTGGTAGCACCTGTAATGTTAGCAAAAGTCACACCATCTGCAGAGGATTGCCATTGGTAAGCGGTTCCAATTCCTCCGGAGTTACCGGTAACGGAAATGTTAAATGCTGTACCTGAACATGCAGAACCAGGGGCAGTAATTGAACCTGCGGTTGGAGTTCCTGTGCAAATAGGCGCAACAGTCCAAGTAAAGGTTGTACCTGATGCGGGTACTGTTCCGGCATTGGCAGAATTGAAATAACAGGTGCTGTTGTTGGCTGTACCTGCAATTGAGTTTAGCCATGCACCAGTAGCTGCAACAACATTTCGGTTATTAATGTTAGTGGCAAAAGTATTGTTTGGCCCTCTTAATCCAACTTGTGGGTAGGTTGTATTAGCACCGGGCGTGATGGTTCCTCCGTAAACGACATTGATTTGTCCATTGGATGTATTTAAACGGAGCTGGAAACTGATACGTTCGCCAGCAACGTTCCAGCGGCGCACATCCTGCCATTGGAAAATGATTTCATTTCCTATGGTTTCCCAGCGGATTTCAGGGGTACCTGCAGCGGCTTGTTGCAAGTCGCGGCCAAACGGGGCTATTGCACCTGTATATGCAGTGCCTGAGCTTAAAGGCGCATAAAGTGTAGTAGCGGGTGCTGTAGCGCCAAAGGTGATGAAACCGTTGGAAGATACATTACAGGCTGTGTAGGCTACACCATCAAAGGTAAAAGACGGAATGGTCACATTGACTACGTTATCGTCAAATGTGCCTGTGTAAAGAACCGTACCGCCCGTAATCGGTGTGTACGTTCCTGCAGATTGAGAAAAGGTGTAACCTATGGCCACCTGTGCTTTCGCAAAATTTGCGGAAACCAGCATGGTCAAGGCCAACGCAATGCTCCTGAGGGTAGATTTTTTTCTCATAGAACAAATTAAAAGTTAGACTTTGGCAAGATTGATTGTCTAACAAAAATACACCATATAGAACACGATAACAATTATTTAACCCTGAATTACCCAAAAAAGCTATATTGTTCGCCGAATCACCATTTAAACAGGGTAAAAGTTGTATGAACATTGATTTGAAGGGTAGAAACGCCATGGTTTGCGGAAGCACCGATGGTATTGGAAAAGCAGCTGCCATTGAACTGGCCTCCATGGGTGCGTCGGTCATTTTGGTGGCCCGTAATGAAGAGAAGCTGTTGGCAACCAAGAAATTGCTGGATACTTCCAAAGGTCAGGAACACCATTTTCTGGTAGCCGATTTTAATCTTCCGCATGAACTAAAAGTCAGGGTAGAAGATTATGTTGCCGAACTCGGACCGGTACATATTTTGGTGAACAATACCGGCGGACCGGCATCCGGACCAATCATTGAAGCAAAGCCGGAGGAATTCATACACACATTTAACGCGCACTTAATTTGTAACCACATTTTGGTGCAAGCTTTAATGGATGGCATGAAGGAGTCGGGATACGGACGAATCATCAATGTGATTTCAACTTCGGTTAAACAACCTCTTCCTAATTTGGGTGTATCAAATACCATT
>JBIKKU010000333.1:0-3649 GCA_044360245.1 Flavobacteriales bacterium
AGACATGAATGGATGTCAAGCTACAGGAACTGCAACAGTAACCCAGCCAACCCAATTGGTGTTTGGTTTGTTCAACACCTTCGACGCAACTTGTAATGGAGTTTGTGATGGTGGAGTGACAGCTTTTCCTTCAGGCGGAACTGTAAGCGGATTGTACAATTTCAACTGGTCGAATGCACTTGCCGGAACCAATCAGGCGCAGGCGGCTAACGTTTGTGCAGGGAACTATTCATTGACTGTAACCGATGACAATGGTTGTCAGATTGATACTACCTGGACCATCTCCGAACCACCGGCTGTGGTTATTGATACCATTACCGGTGTGAATGCGCTTTGTTTTGGCGATTGCAATGCATCCATCAATATTACCGCTCCACTTGCAACGCAATTCTCCATCGATAATGGAAATTCATTCCAAGCTTCAGGAGCATTTGCGAATCTTTGTCCCGGTACTTACAATGTTGAGGTGCAAGATGCAGCAGGATGTCCTGCATTTGGAAGCATCACCGTTACCGTTCCCGATTTACTTACCCTTGCCGTTAACAACGACACTACTATTTGTTCCGGAGCAGTTGATACTCTTTATGCTTGGGGAACAGGTGGGGTTCAGCCTTATACTTATGCCTGGAGCAATGGGGCAACCAATTATTTTGAAGTAATCAATCCAGTATCTGATACTTCACTTTCTGTAATTATCACCGACTTCAATGGTTGTGTAACCAATGCAGGAACGAGCAATATTTTCCTCTTCCCACAATTGTTGCTTACTGCCATGACCGATACGATTGTTTGTCCCGGAGGTTCGGTAACGCTTACTTCTGCTGCTGCAGGCGGACAAGCACCTTACAATTATGTTTGGTCAAGTGGAGGTGTCACCGCAAATACTTCTGTAACACCGCCGTCGCCTACGAATTATATCATTACCGTTACTGATGCATGTAATGTCAGTGTGGACGATACCGTGTTTGTCGATTATTATGCTTTGCCACAAATTGCGATTACTTCAGATGTAACGCAAGGTTGTTCTCCTTTGGCTGTGCAATTTACCAATACCACTCCTGCTGGTCAGATCGGTGGAAACTGTATTTGGACAATCGATGGGCAAACGTTTAACGGTTGTGCAGGACCTTCATACACCTTCCTGCAACCCGGATGTCACGATGTTACTTTGCAATTGACCTCATCTGATGGTTGTGTGCACGATTCAACTTTTGTTGATGCAGTTTGTGTATTTGCAATTCCTGTTGCGGATTTCAGCTGGACACCTGCAGTTCCAACTGTGCTGAATTCAACGGTTACCTTTACGGATGAATCTTCCAATGCGGCAACCTATACATGGGATTTTGCAGGCCTTGGAAATTCTACGGCATCTGATCCGGTATTTAATTTTGACCCTGATAGTTCAGGAAACTACACGGTTTGCTTGCAGATTGTATCTCCGGATGGTTGTGTTGACGATACTTGCAAAGTGGTCTTCATTGCCGATGAATACTTGTTGTATGTGCCGAATACATTTACTCCGGATAATGACGGAATTAATGAGGTTTTCTTGCCTGTTGTTCAAGCTGTAGATCCGGAGCACTACGAGTTAATGATCTTTAACCGTTGGGGTGAATTAATCTTCCAAACCCAAAATGTTGGTCAGGGCTGGGATGGCACCTATAAAGCAGTTGATGCTAAACAGGATGTGTATGTCTGGAAAATAAAATGCCGCGACCTGAATACCGGGACGGCCAGAGAATACTACGGACACGTCAATTTGTTACGATAAACCATAAACCCCGGACTTCCGGGGTTTATCATTTTTGTATGGAAGTTGGTCAGAAATGTAGGACTGGTCATTTATGTTCATCGTATTGAAAATCAACATCTGATGATATTTTTGAGCTTATGTTCCGACTAATTTCTGATTTTCGATAAAAGAATCGCCAAATATTGATTTGTTAATAACCTAAGTCTTCCTTATCTTAGACTCCTTGCCAATAAAGGAAAATATACATTTTTAACCAGAAGGGTCAATTGTTAATAAACTAAACCAGGGAATGAAACATCGCATTTTCGCTATGCTCCTGTTGATGGGTCTAGGACTCACGGCTTCAGCACAAAACATCTGTTTCCGGGCAAACAATGATTTTACTTCCGCCAATGGAACCTCAGGTGTTTCTTCACCGAAGTATTTGGCAAAGGCTGATTTCAACAATGATGGAAAGTTAGACATCATTACAGCCAACTCATTGTCCGCTTCTGTTTCACTTTTTTATGGGCAAGGCAATGGTTTGTTCACTTACATTGATACCATAACCATTACGCCAACAACTCCTACCTCAACTCCAAACGGAATCATTGCCGATGATTTTAATGGTGATGGCAATATGGATTTTGCTTTGGCAAAACGTATTACAACGGCCAATCCGAATGTTTTGGTAATGATTGGTGATGGGGCCGGAAATTTCACCACCTATGCTAATCTTGCCGGCGGAAATAATGAAACAGATTTGGTTTCGGGCGATTTTGACAATGATGGTTTGAAGGATATTGTTGTGATGTCTTCCTCAAGCCCCGGAGTACATTCATTTTTCAAAAACAATGGAACCGGTTTTAATGCTGCAGTAAACTCTACACCAACAGGTATCGGATTACCATATTATTGCCGCGCAGTGCAATGGGATTCAAACATTGATTCCGATCTTGATGTGCTTTATGTGCGCGATTCTCCGGGTCGTTTGGTGTTTATGAAAGGAAGTGGAACCGGAACATTTACAACAACACAAACTTTGACTATTGGAACCAACCCACGCGATGTGGATGTTGCGGATTTGAATGGCGATGGTTTTAATGATGCGGTGGTTGCTTTGTTTGGTTCTGATTCTATTGCAGTGATGATGGGGAACGGAAACGGAACCTACCTATCACTTACACGGTATCATTCAGGTGGTGATGGTCCGCAATCGCTCTCTATTGTTGATATTGATAACGATGGCGACAAAGATGTAATGGTGGCTAACCTTACGGATTTCGTCATGGCAATTTTCAAAAACGATGGAGCCGGAAATCTTACTTTGCATCGTCAGCATGCCTTTAAAGATCCGCAAGAGATAACTATTGGAAATTTCAACAGCGATGCTTTTCCGGATATTGTTTTTACATCTTCTGGAACAAAGACGCTCAAATTTATCGGGAACGATGGAGCAGGTGGTTTTTCCAATTACCAGACAGTATATTTCCCAACTATTAACGCTTTACCAAATGCTTCTGCATCTGCCGATTTTAATGGGGATGGGAAAACTGATTTAGTCACTTCCAACGCAACCGGAAATACCATTTCTTATTTTTCAGGAAGCGGTGCTCCAAATTTTCTTTTCACACATGTATTGAACATCAATGCCTCCGGAACGCCTATCGATGTTCAGGCAGGTGATTTTAATGGTGATGGCGACAAAGACATTCTTGTGGTCGAAGCTACAACCAATGTGCTTGCCTTGTATCCTGGAAATGGCGCCGGATCTTTTGGTGCTGCAGTAACAGTTGGTTGTTCGGGAACCCCGACGCGTTTAATTTCTGCTGATTTGGATGCTGATGGTGATCTAGATGCCATTGTTACTTATGGCGCAACCAATACTGTTGAAGTGTTTAGAAATAACACAGGTTC
>JBIKKU010000046.1:0-12919 GCA_044360245.1 Flavobacteriales bacterium
ACAAGCCCAACCAATGTAGCCGTTGGTCATTTTAATGCAGATGCCAACATTGATTTTGCAGTGTGTAACAACGGTGCCTCAACGGTACAAACGTATACAGGTTCTGGTTCATGTAATTTCAGTTCCGGTGCTTCTATTACTTATGGTACTGCCGGTCCGGATTGGGTTACCGTCGGTGATTTCAATGGTGATGGAAACCGAGATGTTGCAGTTTGTTATGGAAGCGGATCAACATCTGTTTCAGTAGCCAATGGTACAGGAAGCGGAACATTTAATTCACCAACCAACTTTACCGTTACCGCATCAAATACGATCAATTGTATTTTGGCAGTGGATTACAATCAAGATGGATTTTCTGATTTAGCTGCTTCAAGTAATGGAACACATGATGTGGCCGTGCTTAAAGGATCTGCATCAGGACTAACTTACCAGCAAGCATTTTATGCCGGATACAAACCGGTGCATTTGGTTCAATCGGATTTGAACGGAGATAATATGCCCGATTTGTTTGTCACACATGCTGATGCAACAGGAGGGCATAGTTCAGTTTTCCCATTGGTAAATCGAACCGCATTTATCACGCCTTCAGGTTCAACTACTTTTTGCGCAGGTAACAGCGTAAACCTTACATCCACTTCTGCATATAGTTATTTGTGGAGCACACTTCCCACCACACAAACCATTTCTGCAAGTACTTCAGGTTCCTATACGGTTACAACAGGTAACTTCAACAATACCTGCTCTAGTGTTTCTGCGCCTGTTACAGTTACTGTAAATGCTGCACCCACTATTTCAGGTGTTTCCGGTACAACAACCATTTGCGGTTCTTCTTCGACTACTCTTACTGCATCATCAACAGCAACAACACCAAACTATGAATGGTACAGCGCTTCAAGTGGAGGAACCTTGTTAGGTTCAAACGCTGCATACACTACACCGGTTTTGGTTTCTTCAACTTCTTATTTTGTGCAGGTTACCGATGCAGCCACCGGTTGTACGTCTAATCCACGTTTTCAGGTAGATGTAGTCATCGGTGATATTGTTGCACCAACGTTCTCCGGTTGTCCTTCTAACATGAGCGTAAATGCCACTTTAGGCTCCTGCGATGCTGTGGTGTCGTGGTCCGCTCCAACTGCCAGCGATAACTGTGGATCAGCAACCGTAAATCAAACCATCGGATCGGCATCAGGAAGTACCTTTCCTGTAGGAGTGCATTCCATTCAATACACCGCAACCGATGGAGCAGCAAATACTTCAGTATGTTCATTTACCATTACCGTGGTAGATAATCAGGCACCTGTGATTTCAGGTTGTCCTTCCAATATTTCCGTAAATGCAACCGCAGGAACTTGCGCTGCAACAGTTTCATGGACTGCACCAAACTTTACGGATAATTGCGCCGGAGGATCGATATCGCTTACGGCAGGTTCAGCGCCCGGAAGTAGTTTTCCTGTTGGTGTTACAACCATTACCTACACAGCAACGGATGCTTCAGGAAATACTTCAACCTGTTCATTTACTGTTACCGTTACGGATACCCAAGCGCCAACCATTTCCGGTTGTCCTTCCAACATTTCGCAATCCAATACAGCAGGTTCTTGCGGAAGAGTTGTGACATGGACTGTTCCAACGGCAAACGATAACTGTAGCGGAGCAAGCATTTCACAAACAGCGGGATTGTCTCCGGGATCAACTTTCCCTGTTGGCACAACAACCATTACCTACACCGCTACCGATGGTGCAGGATTGACCGCAACATGTAGCTTTACCGTTACCATTTCAGACACCGAAGCTCCAACCATTTCAGGCTGTCCTTCCAATCAAACATTTAACAGCACAGCAGGTGTATGCGGTAGAGTACATACTTGGACGACTCCAACTGTTTTAGATAACTGTTCCGGTGCAAGCATTGTGCAAACCGCGGGGCCGTCATCAGGATCAACTTTCCCTTTTGGTGCAACTACTGTTACTTACACTGCCACAGATGGCGCAGGAAATACCGCAACTTGTTCTTTCACGGTTACAGTAAACGATACCGAAAATCCAACCTTGGTAGGTTTACCAAGTAACATGACAGTTCCAACCAGCGCAGGTTCATGTTCGGCAACTGCAAGCTGGACAGCTCCAACAGGCAGTGATAACTGTTCAGGAGTTACTGTTACTCAAACAGCAGGACTTGCATCAGGTGCAACTTTCCCATTAGGAACTACAGCAGTTACCTACACTGCAACCGATGCATCCGGAAACACAGCAACGGGATCCTTCAATGTGACTGTTGTAGATAATATTGCGCCAACCTTCTCCAACTGTCCAGCAAACATGACCCTTTGTGCAGGTGATGTGCTAAACTTTACCACACCAACCGCAACAGACAATTGTACATCTAGTCCAACCATTGCGCAATTATCCGGTCCGGCTTCAGGTTCTACACCCGCAGCAGGATCCTTCACTGTAATATTCAGAGCTACAGATGCAGCAGGAAATTTCACCAACTGTACATTTACTGTTACCGTTAATGCAGCCCCTTCTGTAAACTTTACACTTACCGATGATCAAGCATGTACAACAGATGCCATCATGAACATTGGCAGTGGAACTCCTAGTGGAGGTATTTATTCCGGAGTTGGTGTGAGCGGAAGTTCTTTCGATCCGGGTGCACAAGGTGCAGGAACCTACACCATTACTTATACCGTGACCAATGGCTTTGGATGTACCGATCAGGCAAGTGATAACATTACCGTTCATGCTTCGCCTACAGTCGCCTTTACGGTAAACGATGATCTTGCATGTGTTTACCATGGCGCTATTACTTTGTCAGGTGGCTCACCGGCCGGTGGTTCCTATTCAGGGACATCTGTATCAGCGGGAGTTTTTGCACCTGCTGCTGCAGGAAACGGAACACACAATATTACCTATTCCATTACCGATGCATTTGGTTGTACAGGTTCTGCAGTAGATCAAATTGTGGTTAGTCCATGCACTGATGTTGAAGAGCAACAGAACGAAAATGTAGCTGTGTATCCAAATCCAAATGACGGACGCTTTGTGATTTCTATTCCTGATTTTGTTGGTCAAACCAGCGTGACGGTTGTTAATGCTGTTGGTCAGATTGTGCATCAGGAACAAATTCTTTCTGATTTACATGCAATGGATTTATCCTCTTTAGAACGCGGAATTTATTTTGTGGTCTTGGAATTGAATGGGGCAACTGTTATAGAACGTATTGTTATCGAGCGATAATTCCTGCTAGATTTGCTTCATGAAAAATCAAAACAATAACACTCCGGTACCTCCTCAGTTTTTTTGCTAAGGCCTGGAATGTTTTGTGATAAGCTATATCCCGGGTTCATCCCGGGATTTTTTTTTGTATGAAAACAGTCGTTATAGGTTACGGAAACATGGGAAAGATTTATGCGCGCTCCTTGGTGAAGCATGGTTTATCTTTTCCTGAGGAAGTTTTTTTGGTGCGAAGAAATACATCCTCCATTCAAAGTAAATTAAGATCCATAGCATTTTCAGATCCTCTTTTTGCGGAAGCTGAAATGATTTTGTTGTGCGTAAAACCTCAGGATTATCCTGCGCTGGCAGATGACTTGCAAAAAAACATTCAACGTGAACAGATTTTGGTTTCTGTGATGGCGGGAATAACCATAGAGCGTTTGGTCAAAGATTTGAAACATTCCATTGTGTTCAGAGCAATGCCAAATGCGCCTATTGATTTAGGAATGGGGATGACCGGTTTTTGCGCATCTTCGGAGGTTACCATGGATCAAGTTCGAAAAGTAGAACAAGTATTGTCGACTACAGGCAGAACCATTTTCTTTTCTGATGAAGAAAAAATGGATGCGGTTACGGCATTAAGCGGAAGCGGTCCTGCTTATTTCTATTATATTGTTAATGCCATGGTGAAGGCAGGAATTGAAATCGGACTGAACGATCATCAGTCGCGCATGATGGTGAAACAAACCATGCTTGGTGCTTTTCATTTGTTGAATGGTTCTGATCAGGAAATTGACGAGCTGATTGCCACGGTTGCATCAAAAGGCGGAACCACCGAAGCTGCCTTGCGTGTTTTTAAAAAGGGACGTCTGGAGGAAACGATTATTGATGGTATTAAAAGCGCAAGAGCACGTGGAAAAGAATTGTCACAAAGCAGTTTATAAATTGAGATTATGGAAAAATATTTTGCCGAAAAATTCGCCTCTGATTTGGCATCCTTAAAACAGGAACTGCTCTCATTTCAACAAGCTGAAAAACTTTGGGAAGTTCGAAGCGGTGTGAGTAATTCTGCAGGAAATCTGGCTTTGCATCTCATTGGAAATTTGAATCATTTTTTTGGTTTCGGAATGGCGCAACGGAACTATACCAGAAACCGGGATGCGGAATTCCAATCCAAAAACATTGCAGTTTCCGTTTTGATAAAGGATATTGAAGAACTCGAACAATGGTTACCTTCTTTTCTTGCTGATCCAAATCGGTTTCATTCCACGAAAGAATTTTCAATCCCCTTTTTAGGTAAAACCAGAACGCAAGGTGAAATGTTGGTGATTTTATCCGGACATTTTTCTTACCACCTCGGACAAATAAATTACTTGCGAAGGTTATTGGTTTGACGATACAAAAACATTCAAGAAAAGTGTTTTGTTTTCTTCAACCATAACTCCGGACACACAAGTGTTTTCTCCGGATTTCAAACATACCCTGATTTCGTAATTTCCCTTTGGTATGTTCTTGAAAGTGTAATTGCCTTTGTTATCGGATTTGGTTTTCGCTACAAGTTTGTTGTCGCGGTAAAGGAAGACCGGTGCTTTTTTCGTTTTGGTGTTGTTGTCTCCTTGTCCAACGGTTCCTGAAATGGAAGATTTTCCTCTTTCCAAAGCAGTCATTTTATCGGCACATGAACAGGTGGGTGAAGTTTGCGGAGGGATAGTAAATGCAAAAAAGAAAAGGCACATACCGATAAACAGTTGGTGCCTTAGCTTATGTTGTTTTTTCCTCATTATTTCAGCCAATCTAATGCAGTAGCATCGAAACGGTAAATATCTCTTCCTCCTTTGGAATCGGAACGGATGCTTGAAAAGTATGCCGTTTTACCATCGGGTGAAATGCGGAAATGGGTATCGTCGTTTACACTGTTGATCGGGTAACCGAGATTTTTTGGATCGCCCCAGGTTGTTCCGTCCCACTGACAAACAAAAATATCGTAACCGCCCATGCTGTTGTGTCCCATGGAAGAGAAGAACAGCCATTTTCCGGAAGGATGCAGCCATGGTGTAGTTTCTGCATAAATGGTATTGGCACTTGGTACTTCAATGGGAGTACTCCAGCTTTTACCGTTTTTCATGGTTTTGAAAATCTGTGAAGAGAATTCTTCTCCTGATCTTTCGGAAACAAAATACATGACGTTCTCTTCAGGGTTCAGTGTAGGACAAGCATCAAAGTAACTTGTGTTTACATAGTTTTTTTCTTTCAGTTTTTTGGTAGGCAAACGTTTTACCATCGACCATTTTCCGGATTTTGAAACCCGTGAGGTTCCAATGTCTGTTCCTCCACCAATGCCTTCGCTTTCAAGGTTTACGTTAACATAGAGTGTTTTTCCATCAGCGCCGATATGGTAGGCACAATCGAATCCGGGTGTATTGATATCTCCTTCGAGCAATTGAACTTCTGTCCAGTTACCAGCTTCATCTTTGGTGCTGAAATAAATGTCTTCGAAAAAACCACCATCTTCAGAACGATCGCCTCCTGTGCCTTGCGGACGACGACTTGCGATAAAGAACATGGCTTGATCTGCAGTAAGCAAAGGAGCATAATCATCGAATCGGGAATTGATGTTTTCGCCGAGGTTTTCAATTTTAATGGCCAAAGGATTTGCAATAAAATTCATCGCGTTTTTGATAAGGCCGAGATGATATTCAATTTCATAAGAGGACAATTTTTCCGGCTTCATCGCATTGCTGAAGGCAGTAAATGCTTCTTTGGCTTCATTGAATTTTTCCAGACGATGTAAAATTTTTCCGTGTAAAAAATCGATTTCAGGACTGATTTTAGGGTCAATAGAATAAGCTCTGTCTATATATTCCTTAGCCAAAGACCAATTCATTTGGGTGAAATAACATTCAGCCAGGTGGAAATTGGCTTCTGCATTTTTGGAATCGAGTGTGAGGATTTCACGATAGGTGTTAATCGCAGCACGAAGGTCGCTGGTGTATTGCTTGTTTTTAGCCTCAATCATTTTGGCGCCTATTACACCTTTGTCTTTAAGGGTTAGATTGGTGTCTGAAGGATTGAAATATTTTCCGGCGGTAAATCCCTGACCGAAAACAAACATGCTTACCAGCAAAAGAAAAATTCTGTTCATGCGAAGGTATTTTATCAAATATAGAGAAAATCAGTCAATTCGGAGCCTATTTGTTGGCGTATGGATTCTTGTTGAGGTCCACCAGTTCGTGCATCCCGATAGTTCCTGCAACAACGGCAAGCACCGGGGCCAGGATAACTCCAATGTCGTAAGGAATGATAAACATCAGTGAAAAAATGAATCCGTTTCCTATAGCAAAACCTGCATGTTCACGAACGAAAGTCACGCTTTTATTTATGCTCAGCCGCCTTCTTTCGTTGACATAATCCATCATCGAAAACCCATAGAAATAACACCCAACTCCAAAAAGAAAAAAGGGTGTAATGGGTTCCATGTCGGGGAGAAACAGGTAAAAAATAAACCACAATGCGAAAATGCTATACTCCAATAAAAAGTTACCGGTAGCAATTCTTAAGGCGCGTTTGATGTCTTTCCAAAATTGTTTCCAGTCACTTGGATACTGGTTTCCTGTAATGAGCAATTCCGTTTTCAAACTCAGTTGAGTGAGCAAGGGAGAAAGAAGAAAAAAGATGATGTATTTCCTCAGCTTGAAGCCTGAGAGCGCCACCAAGGACAAGAAGAAAAAGCGGATGAGTTCCCCGCGGAGTTCGCCAATGGTGCTGACTTCCCTAAGGCTGACATGATCTAAATAGTTTTGCAAGGAGGATGCTCCCCACCAAAGCAAGGCAAAAAGGACGGCAGGGAAGAAGAAATAATGGTACAAGCGGTTGTCGCGGATAAATAAAACCGCATCCCAATAGGTCCGGATTCCCAACCAAAAATGACCGAAAAAATCTCCCATGCCCGAAAATAGTAAGAAATTCCAAGCGTGGGGGGCTGAAAAAGATGATTACTTTTGCATTTTGAATATTACCATGAATTTAACTTCCCTTACGGCAATCTCTCCGATAGATGGCCGCTACCGCAATCAGGTCCGCGAGCTTGGACTTTTCTTCTCGGAGTATGCATTGATTCGCTACCGCGTATTGGTTGAGATTGAGTATTTCATCGCTTTATGCGAATTGCCCTTACCGCAGTTGTCCGATTTTAATGTGGCCTTGTTTCCTGAATTGCGGAAGATTTATATCGATTTCACCGAAGCAGACGCTCTTCGCATCAAGGAAATTGAGAAGACAACCAATCACGATGTGAAAGCGGTTGAATATTTCCTGAAGGAAAAATTTGATGCATTGGGAATTGGTGAGCAAAAGGAGTTTGTGCACTTCGGTCTGACATCGCAGGATATCAATAACACCTCAATTCCTCTTTCCTTAAAGGAAGCGGTAAATGATGCTTATTTGCCTTTGCTGGATGAATTGATTTCCAAATTGAAACAATATGCGCAGGATTGGAAAGATATTTCGATGTTGGCCAGAACACACGGTCAGCCTGCATCTCCAACTCGTTTGGGAAAAGAAATTTATGTTTTTGTAGAACGCTTGGAAAAGCAACGCGCACAATTGCTTAGTGTTCCCTTTTCGGCGAAATTCGGAGGAGCCACCGGAAACTTGAATGCACATCACATAGCTTATCCGGAAGCAGATTGGGTAAAATTCGCCAATCGTTTTGTAGATCATACCCTTGGATTATCGCGCTCACAAACAACTACACAGATTGAGCATTACGATAATCTTGCAGCCTTGTTCGATGCGATGAAACGAATCAATACCATTTTGTTGGATATTGATCGTGACATGTGGACGTACATTTCCATGGAATATTTCAAACAGAAAATTCGTGATGGAGAAGTGGGATCATCTGCCATGCCGCATAAAGTGAATCCCATCGATTTCGAAAATTCCGAAGGAAATATTGGTATTGCCAACGCATTGTTTGAACATCTTTCTGCAAAACTTCCTGTTTCTCGTTTGCAACGCGATCTCACCGATAGTACTGTTTTGCGCAATGTCGGGATGCCTTTTGCACATACACTTTTGGCCATGCGTTCGATGATGAAGGGTCTTGATAAATTGTTGCTCAATGAAAAAGCATTGGCACAAGACCTTGAAGAAAATTGGGCTGTTGTTGCCGAAGCCATTCAAACTGTTTTGCGCCGCGAAGCCTATCCGAATCCTTATGAAGCATTGAAAGCGCTTACCCGCACCAATCGTCCGATGGACCGTGCATTGATTCATGAATTCATCGAAGGATTAAACATTTCTGATGCTTTGAAAGCGGAATTGAAAAAGATCACTCCTGCCAATTATACGGGCATTAGTCTGGTTCCATGAAAGTGAGCGGATTCACCATTGTGCGCAATGCGGTAAAATTCGATTACCCCATTGTTGAAGCGATTCGTTCGGTGTTGCCATTGGTGGATGAATTTATTATTGCTGTTGGAAATAGTGAGGATGGAACACGTGCATTGATTGAATCGATTGGAGATGCAAAAATTCGCATTATCGATACGGTTTGGAACGACGCACTTCGTGAAGGCGGCAAGGTTTTGGCAGATGAAACCAACAAAGCTTTTGATGCGGTTGCTGCTGATGCTGATTGGGCTTTTTACATTCAGGGTGATGAAGTCATTCACGAAAAATACCACGCTGAAATACGAAGCGCCATGGAGCGTTTTCTGCATCAGAAAGAGGTGGAAGCTTTGGTTTTTTCGTATTTGCATTTTTACGGCTCTTACGATTTTGTGGGTGATTCACGAAAATGGTACCGTCGCGAAGCGCGAATCATTCGCAACAATAAAAAGATCAGATCTTACCGCGATGCACAAGGTTTCCGCATGAACGGAACGGAGAAGCTGAAAGCGAAAAAGATTGATGCTTGTGTTTTTCATTACGGCTGGGTTAAGCACCCCAAATTTCAGCAACAAAAGCAGGAGAATTTTCACAAAATGTGGCATGATGATGCATGGATGCGTGCAAATGTGAAAGCCGTGGATGAATTTGATTATTCGGGAATTGATGCGTTGAGGAAATTTGACGAAAGTCATCCCGAGGTGATGAAAGTCAGGATTGAAAAAATGAACTGGAGCTTTTCCTTTGATCCTGTAAAGGCACGCAAGAGAACCTCTTTTAAAAACCGGCTGCTTTATGCACTCGAAAAGTGCAGCGGATGGCGTCCGGGTGAATTCCGTAATTATCGTCTCATCTGAATTTTTCTGATATTGTTCCGGATTGGAATAATTCTTGATTGTTGTTCACCATGCGCACACTGATTTTCATTTTTTTTCTCAGCTATTTTCCGCTTTCCGTTAAGGCCTCGGGAATAGAATTTTTCAATGGTTCTTTCGCAGAAGCACAGAAAAAAGCGAAAGCCGAAAACAAAAAGATTTTCGTCGATTTTTATGCCGTTTGGTGCGGACCCTGCAAATACATGGCAAGCACTGTGTTTCCAAACGACAGTGTCGGAAAATACTTCAACACGCATTTTATTTGTCTCAAAGTTGATGCAGAAAAAAAAGAGAAAGAATTGTGCGACCGAATGAATATTCAAGCCTATCCCACGCTTGGTTTTTTTAGTAGCGATGGAAAGTTGATTTTTCAAACCGTTGGTGCTTTGGATGCTTCCGGATTAATGAATGCCGCTCAGGAAGTTGTCAACTTTGAAGCCAACAAAAAGGCTTATGAAAAAGACAGGAACAATATCAAAGCCATGACCAATTATTGCCTTATCCTAAGGCATTCAGATCCCGAAAAGGCTTATACCATCGTTTCCAAATACCTGTATGAAATTCCAACCGAAGGGATGATGCAAAAGGAGAACTGGTCGCTGATTTTTACTTTTGAAAATGGACCCGATACCAGGTTTTTCGATCACGGAGTTCGCCAATTTAAAACTTGTCTCGACTCACTTCTCGGATTCACGGAGTATTACCAAAGAGGTATCGATGTTTGGATGCGTCGTGCTGTTGAGCAATGCGATACTTCTTGGTTGAACCGAAGCAAAGAATACAATGCTATTGCGATGAAGTCAATGGGTGTTGCGGAAGACGCTTCGACAAAATTTTCGTTTGATATTTTTTATTACGCCGAAACCGGACAAATGGAGAAACATTTGTTCTACATGGATCAATGGATAATGCTTTATGTATCCGATCAGGAAACCATTGGTGAAAATTGTTCCGAAGCCATGGAACGCTATGGCACTCCGGCATTCGAATACTGCAAACGCTGGGCGGAAAAAGGGATGCAGATTGAAATAAACGCTTACAGTTTATTGACGATGTCTATTGTTTACAAACTTGGCGGTATGAAAGGTGATGCATTGGATTATGCCGAGCGTGCTTTGAAAAAAGCCGGGCCAAACGACGACAAAGAGTACATCAATGAATTCATCAAAGAGATAAAAGCCATGAAATAATCATTGCTTTTCAAGCGCTGTAAACCCTACCATTTCGTTTTTTTCGGGATCCCAACATTTCAATTTTACGCAACGAATGATGTCTTTAAAATGTAAGGATGTCGTTTTCGCTTGTTGCATTTCAGGCAATTTTTCCATGACTTCCGGTAGTCGGTAAAAAGGAATTCTGGAGTTCATGTGGTGGATATGGTGGTAGCCAATGTTTGCCGTAACGTATCTCCAGAAAAAATTCATTTTCATGTAACTGGAAGATTCCATGGCAGCACCCGCATAAGTCCAATCTTCTTTGGTTCTGAAAACTACTCCGGGAAAATTGTGCTGTGCATAAAACAAATAGGCGCCAATCATTTCGGCCACGATAAATGGGAGGAGTATCGCCAACAGGAAAGTCAGCCAACCAAGAAAATATATCACCAATGTGCAATAGGTAAAATGCAAGATTATGGCTAGCAATGAATCCCAATGCTTTTTCGGATTGCTCATAAAACTTTCAACACACATACCGAACAGAAACATCGAGAGGTATCCTAAAAAAATGGTAATGGGGTGACGAGCCATCAGGTATTTTCTTTTTTCGGATGGACTGACCTCATGAAATTTTTTAACGGTCATAATTGGGTATGATCCGATGCTTGCAGAAAATAGTTTTGAATTATGATTATGATGGTAATCGTGTGAACGCTTCCAAATGCTGGTAGGTGCCAGAATATAAATGCCAAACAGTGTGAATATAAAATTTGCAAATACCGAACGTTGAAGGATTGCCTGATGCTGGTGGTCATGGTAAATGACAAAAAAACGAACCATCATCAAACCGGAAAATATTCCGGCAAAGAGGCGCAGACCCCAATGCATTTCCAAATAACTGAGCGAAAGAAAACCAATCAGCAACAACAAGGTGCTTAAAGTATGAAACCAGCTTTTCCAGCGGATTTCTTTGGCAAATGGTTTTGTTGCTAAAATGAGTTCTCTACCCTGCAGCATGCACAAAAGTAAGCATAGAATTTGTCAGTCCTGTGCAACAGGTGCAGGTCTTTTATGTTTCCAGCGGCGGTGACTCCAAAGCCAAATTTCGGGTTGTTTGCGGATGTCGGCTTCCAGTTTGGCGGTATGCCTGCGGGTGATTTCCCCTTCAGTGGTTTGTGCAGGATGTTCAAAAAGCACTTCGGCTTCAATGATGTATTGACCGCGCTTTTTACGGTGGATACTGATGAACACAATGGGTAAATCCAATTTTTGCGCAATGCGTTCCGTCCCCCAAAAAACCGGTGTATCCTGATTCAGAAACTCAAGCCAGCATGCGTTTTCAGGCTTAGGAGTTTGGTCGGCAATGAATGCTGTGGCATTTAAGGTATGACGGTTTTTCACCATTTCTTTGGTGGTGTCGCTCATTGGAATGAGTTTAGTGCCAAAGCGATGGCGCATTTTGATGATGAGGTTATTGAAATAGGGATTGCGAAGCGGGTGGTAAATCACGTAGAGTTGTTGTTTGCAATTCAGACTGAAGGTGTTGCCTGCCCATTCCCAGTTGCCATAATGTCCCATCACTATGATGATGTTTTTGTTTTCTGCTGCAAAACGGTCGAAAATGGCTTTGGCTTCGGGACTGAATTGGCAAAGCTGATTTGCTTTTCTTTTGCTAACCGTTAGGGTTTTAAAGGTTTCGAGCATTAGATCTACCAAATAGCGGTAAAATTTTCGGGCCAATTGATGAATTTCTTTTTCCGTTTTTTCGGGAAAGGAATTTCGAAGATTTTCAAATACCACTTTTTTCCGGTAGCCTATCACAAAATACAGGAGGACAAAAATCACATCGCACACGCCGTATAGAAGCCATAAAGGCATGGCAGAAATTAAATAGAGCAATGGCAAAGTGAGGTAAAACGATATAGCCTTCATGGGTGTGAAATTACTTCAAAAATTGCTTGAGTAAAGCGCTTGGTTGCCAGGTCTTTGGAGAATAGGACTTGTCTCTTGGTTTTTGATGTGCTCAGCTTATGCAAATAACTTTAGGTACTTGTCGCAGTTCGCCCATTTTTGGTCGGATTTTTGCTATTTTTAGTCACCCAAATTACTACCTATGAGAAGTCCAAAAAAATTGGTGTTGCTTATGGGGTTATTTCTGCCGACAGTTTTGTTTGCTCAGGATAACCAAAACAAGACGACCGGTCTTGTTGCCACATTGCAAAAGGATTCTAGCGCTGTCAATCCAGATGCCCAGACAAAGTACAACGAAGGTGTTAC
>JBIKKU010000252.1:0-4709 GCA_044360245.1 Flavobacteriales bacterium
TACCGGTCCTTTCATCATCAAAACACTCAAAGAAGGTGAAATGGTATTGCTCGAGCGCAATCCGAATTACTGGGAAGTGGATCAACACGGAAACCAATTGCCTTATTTGGAAGGTGTGAAATTTACATTCCACAGCGAAAAGAAAACCGAGTTGATGGAGTTTCGCAAAAAGAACCTCGACATGGTTTGGAAATTACCCGTAGAAGAAATTCCAAGTGTATTGGGCACCATGGATGAAGCCAAACAAGGCGGAAACGTTGAGTTCGAGCTTCAAATGGTAGATGCACTTTCCATTCAATTCTATGCTTTCCTTTCAACTTCGGAAGTGTTTAAAGACAAACGTGTTCGTCAGGCATTCAACTACGGAATTGACCGCAACAAGTTGGTTGAATTTACCCTCATGGGTGAAGGTACACCTGCACTCAACGGATTTGTTCCACCATATGGAGAATATCCTTCTTCATCGGTTGTAGGTTATGATTTCGATCTCGATAAAGCACGTCGCTTAATGAGTGAAGCCGGATTCCCGAATGGTCGCGGTTTCCCTGAGGTAACCTTGCAGCTGAACTCAGGTGGTACTACCAACGAATTGCTTGCTGAAGCCATTCAAGGTATGCTCAAAGAAAATCTTGGCGTGAACATCAAACTCGATGTGATTCCGCAAAACCAACTTATCGAAAATTTTGAATCAGGAAAATCTCAGTTTTGGCGTTCTGCTTGGGTAGGTGACTATCCCGATCCTGAAAACTTCCTCAACTTGTTCTACGGTAAAAACGTTCCATCCGATCCAAGTGCAAAATCTTACATCAACTTCACACGTTATGTAAGCCCTGCATTCGACTCTACCTTCCAAATGGCAATGCGTACCGTAGATGAAAAAGCACGTTTGGCACTCTTTGCCAAATGCGATCAGATCCTTATCGACGATGCGCCTGTGATGCCAATTTATTACGATAACTATATTCGCCTGGTGCAAACCAATGTGCGTGGATTAGACATCAACGCCATGGAATACCGCGATTTCTCCCGTGTTTACTTCGTGAAAGAAGAGAAGAAAAAAGGGAAGACCAAGAAAAAATCTGAATAATAAGAAGCCTCCGAAAGGGGGCTTTTTTTTGGTTCTTATGCTGCAAGGTAAGCCCCTAGTTTTACCTCGAGTATAGGCAATAAAGTCTCACGTAGAGGCTCTTTGGGGAATCCCAATACACGTATTACCTGGAAATGATAAGGTTTGCAGAGCATCTGCTTTATGGCCAACAGATCGGTTCCGCTCATTCGCTTAAAGAAATTCAATTTCACCTTTGGGTAGGATAAATCGGATCTGGTAATGAGTGGGAGGCATTGGTAATGAAAAATCAAGTGCAGTTTTTTTTCAGGACTCAACACCACAAATCCTTCCTTTCGGTTAATGGCTTGTACACCCAACTCTTCTAATTGTATTTCCGGAACAATTTCATGTTCAATGCGATTGGCCAGTTCTTGTCGCTTTTCCAAATGTTCCTTGCACCATTCCAGATATTCTACCAAAGAAGCGTGCAGTTTTTCTTTTGGTTGATGCTGATAAACCGGTTCCGGAGGATTGCCTCTAAATCCGAGCAATTCCGTTTTTGTGGTAAAGGGAATTTGGTTCAATTGGTGTAAAGTTGATTCGGTATACTTCAACCCTTGAAACAACTCCTCTTTCCAAGGAAATAAAGCACGTTTGTTCAAGGCTCGGTCGGCCTTTTGCAGCCAGGCCAGAAATCGATAGCAGTTCAGTTCAATGTCCGACTCTGTTTCGATAAATCGCCAGGGTTGGTCCATACAGGTTATTTTTCCTATTCATAACGAAGTGTTCAAAAAAATGGTTCCGTTTTTAGGGCTATTCTTCATTCTCGGCATACTTTTGATAGGTATTGGACAACCAAACTATGCTTATGAAATTTAAATCAACACTACTTGTCTGGATGCTCGGATTCATGGGCATCTACCTGGTTTCTTGTGTGCCACAGCGCAAATACGAAGAAGCCGTTAAACGCGCTGATGCTTGTGAGGCGGAAAATAAAACCCTGCGCGACAGTGCCCGTAAGGTTTTTGATGCCAATGCCGAATTGAAGAATCAGGTTGCTTTCCACAAAAAAGCCACCGACGCACTCTCACGCGATACGGGAATTTTGGGTGCTTCTTACCGTCAGATGCGTCAACAATACGACCACATCAACCGCTTGAATGAGGACATCATGCGCAAATTGGCTTTGCTGGAGAACCAAAGCAAGAATGAAGCGACAACTTATTCTCAACAATTGGAAGCGACGCGATTGGAGCTTCAGAAAAAGGAAGAAGAATTGAAACGCCTTGAACGCGATTTAAAAGCACTAGAAGCAGAATTGAACCAGAAGAAACTCGATCTCGCAGCGCGTGAGGCGCGGATTAAAGAGTTGGAAGATTTGATTGCCAAACAATCTAACATGATCAAAGACATTAAGGATAAACTCAATGTTGCGTTGAACAGCTTCAAAGACCGCGGTTTGACTGTTGTTGAGAAAGACGGATTGATTTACGTGAGCATGGAAGCCAAATTGCTTTTTGCATCCGGAAGTTATTCGCTTGAAAACGGAGCAAAAGAAATTCTGATTCAGTTGGCCAAAGTGCTCGAAACCCAAAACGATGTCGACATCATTGTTGAAGGTCACACCGACACCGACAAATTGAATTCTACCACTGTTCCGCGCGACAACTGGGAACTTTCGGTATTGCGTGCAACATCGGTTGTGAAGTTTATGCTGGCCAACAGTAAAATGGATCCTAAGCGTATTTCAGCAGCCGGTCGAGGGGAATTTATTCCTGTAGATCCAAACGACAAAGCCAAGAACCGTCGTATTGAAGTGATCATCCTTCCAAAAATGGCGGAGCTCTTCAAAATTCTTGATGACGCGAAGAAATAAAGTGTATTGATAATATACCTGCCGGTTCAGCAATGGACCGGCTTTTTTTGTGGCTTATCCGAAACAATTTCCATCGTAGGCATAGTGCATTTTAATCTCTTACAAGTTGCCGAAATGCACCTCATTGCAAATAAAAATGGCCGCCTGTTAATGCAGACGGCCATATTCAAAAGAGTGGGATATGTTTATTTCACGAGGGTCATTTCCTTAACGAGATGTCCTGCTCCTGCGTATTTGTCAACCACAAACAACACATAACGGATATCTACGGAAATGGTGCGTTGCAATTGGTGCTCAAAGGCGATGTCACCGCTCATGGCTTCCCAGTTGCCGTCGAATGCACAACCAATCAATTCTCCTTTGGCATTGATTACCGGTGAACCTGAGTTACCGCCGGTAATGTCGGTATTGGTGAGGAATGCCACTTTCATGACACCGTTTTCTCCGTACTGACCGTAATCTTTGTTTTTCCAAAGTTCCTTGAGTTTAGCCGGAACGATGAATTCTTCGTTTTTCGGATCTTCTTTTTCCATGATTCCGTCGAGGGTAGTGTAGTAATTGTACATCACCGCATCGGCAGCTGAATAATCAAGAACAGAACCATAAGTTAAACGCAAGGTAAAGTTCGCGTTCGGATAGTATTTTTTGTTTGGATTCATTTTACGCAAACCATCCACATACAAACGTGTTGCTTCTTCCAAACGGGCTGTTGTTTCGCCTGCTTTAGAGGAGAAGTCGCGGTATGCCGAAAGAAACGCCGACATTAACGCATATCCTTCATCTTTGAGGAGTTTATCTTTATCAGGATTTTCCATCCATGTTTTCAATCTTGCTTCATCGGTAAATACAGAAGTAGCATAATAGTTTTCTACCCACTTGCGGAAATCGCCATTGTATTTGGCATGCATATCGGTGAGTTCTTTAGGATGAAAATCAGCTGAAATGTTTTTGTGGTAATAACCGAGCATGGCCGTCATTACATTGATGTCTGTCGGTGCATTGTGGTTTTTGAAATAGTCTTCAATCGCCGGAGCAATGCGTGCAAGAGCTCCTTTTACTTGTTCGGGAGTTACACCTTCTTTGCTCATCAAACCTTCCATGCGTTTGAAATTGATCAGCAGCATGTTGATTTCCATTCCGAAAACGCATTCGGACAAATAAGTTTCGGGCAATGCATATTTGCTCAATTCTTTATAAGCTGATGCGATGTCGTTGATCACGTTGCCGTATTTTTTCTTGCGCTCAGGATCGGCGTCTACCCATTTCTGGAATGCTTCTTCTTCTGCTTTTTTCTTTTCGTAAACATGCAAGCGTTTCAAACCGCGGGTCTGACCGATAAAGTATTTCCAGTAGTTAGAAATTTGCGCATAGTTCGAAGCATATTGAATACGCACTTTATCGCTTTGATCCATGTCTTTTTTCATGAGCTCAAGGCGAGTACCACGCAGCATTACGCGTGCAGGTTGTACCATGTCGGTTTCTTGTTGAACTCCGTAAGAGGTCAGAAAACGATCGGTTGATCCGGGATAACCCATGATCATGGCATAGTCGCCTTTTTTCACTCCTTTTAAAGAGATGGGTAAGTGGTGACGTGGCTTCAGTGGAATGTTGTTAGGAGAATAAGCAGCAGGTTTTCCGTCGGGACTCATATACACACGAAACATGGCAAAGTCTCCGGTATGGCGCGGCCACATCCAGTTGTCGGTGTCTCCTCCGAATTTACCAATAGCGCTTGGTGGAGCTCCTACCAAACGGATATCGTCGTAACGCTCATACAAAAACAAG
>JBIKKU010000034.1:0-14323 GCA_044360245.1 Flavobacteriales bacterium
AAACCGTCAATGGAATTGCCGATGTTGCTGCTTCATGGCAGTATCCTGTGTTGCGTTTCATTTACCTTGGCGCGGGATACCGTTACACCTACTGGGAAATCTCGGATTTGCAGGGCAATGATAAACTTGCGGCATCCACACAATTCCATTCTCCCTATGCTGTTGTGGGTTACGAACGTTTTGCATCGCCTATTTTTTCCTACAGTTTTGCATTGAAAGCAGGGTATAGTTTCATGGAGTTTTATTCCAATACTTTTCCTTCGGTGAATGGAAAAAGTAAAGGACCGGGACAACAAGCTTTTTGGTTCTCACCGGAGTTCACGCTGGGTTTGATGGCCAACGACAACCTCAATTTTTCGATGAACGTGTCCTATTCGCTTTTCACCGAAGAATACACTGCGGCCGATGTAGGACTCACGTCTTTCAGCGGATTGGCAGCTTCCGACAGCGAAGGATTTTACCAGGTTTTCGCCATTGGATTTGGCTTTACCGTTTACCTGGGCGGTGAAAAGAAACGCAGATCAGGCCCCAAAGGCTACGATATCTGATTCGGTCTCCTTTTTCCTTTATTTTTGCGGTTTCAGGCAGGTTTCCTAACACGGGCTTAACATGTCTTTAACCCTCAATAGCTAGATTCATGGCCGATAAAAAGAAGGAAAAGTTGAACAAAAAGACGGAGAAGTTTGAAATCATCAACCGCGATTTAAGTTGGTTGTTGTTTAATGCACGTGTACTTCAGGAAGCTGCCGATGAGCGCGTGCCTGTTATTGAAAGAATAAGATTCCTCGGGATATTTTCCAGCAACCTGGATGAGTTTTACCGCGTGCGTGTGGCGACACTCAAACGCATGGAAAAACTCGACAGCAAATCCAAAAAAGAAATTGGATTCGATCCGAAAAAAATTCTGGATAAAATCACCAAAACGGTCGCTACACAGCAAAAAGGATTTGAACAGATTTTTCAATCGATCATTCACGAGTTGGAGTCGCAGGGGATTTTCCACGTCAACGAAAAACAACTCAACAAAGAACAAGGCGATTTTGTAAGAAAATATTTTCAGGAAACCGTTCGCCAGACGCTTGTTCCCATCATGCTCGACAAAAAATCGAAGCTACCGAACCTGCGCGATAAAATGGTGCATTTGGCCATTAAACTTTCCAGCAGCAAACAACCTTCCGATTTTCGGTATGCCTTAATTGAGATGCCAACACAAGTGGTGTCGCGCTTTTTGGTATTGCCCGAAACCAAGGACAAAAAATCCTACATCATTCTGCTCGATGATGTCATTCGTTATTGTTTGGCCGATATTTTTTCCATTTTCGATTACGATCAACTCGAAGCCTATACCATCAAAATTACGCGTGATGCGGAATTGGATATGGACAACGATGTATCACAAAGTTTTCTGGAAAAAATGCAGAAGAGTTTGAAGAAACGTAAACACGGTCAACCGGTGCGTTTCATTTACGATATCAAAATGCCCAAAGATCTTTTGCAATTCGTGATGAAAAAATTGCACATCGATCAAGGAGAACATATCGTACCGGGTGGACGTTATCACAACTTCAAAGACTTCTTAAAGTTTCCGGGTGTTGGTCCGCAAAGCCTGCAAAACGAATCCCTTCCGCCATTGCCTCATCCCGAATTGCATAACCAACGCAGTGTGTTGGATGTAGTGCGCAGTAAGGATATCATGTTAAGTTTTCCGTACCAAAGTTTTTCATACATCATCGAACTTTTACGCGAGGCAGCCATCGATCCTTCGGTAACGCACATCCGCATCAATTTATACCGCGTTGGTGAAAAATCGAAAATTGTCAATGCCTTGTTGAATGCCGCAAAAAACGGGAAACAAGTCACTGCCATTGTCGAATTGCAAGCACGTTTTGATGAGGAGAATAACATCAAACTTTCGCGCAAGCTACAAGATGAAGGCGTGAAAGTGATATTCGGTGTTCCCGGATTAAAAGTGCATTCCAAACTCATTCTCATTACCCGCAAGGAGAAGAAAAAAGATGTATTGTATGCACACGTGGGGACCGGAAATTTCCATGAAGTAAATGCACGGATTTATACCGATTTCTCACTGCTCACTGCCGATGACCGCATTACCTCTGAAGTGGAAAAAGTATTCGATTTCTTTGATAAGAATTACGAGCGTGCCAATTTCAAGTATTTGTTTGTATCGCCTTTCAATACACGCAAACGTTTGTTGGAACTGATTGCAGAAGAAGTACGCAATGCCCGTCGTCAGCACGATGCATGGATTATTCTTAAGGTAAATAACCTTGTGGATGAGGAAATGATTCGCAAATTGTACCAGGCCAGTCAGGAAGGAGTGAAAATAAAACTCATCGTTCGCGGAATTTGTTCTCTGATTCCCGGTGTTCCCGGAATGAGCGAAAACATTGAAGCCGTGAGCATCATCGATCGTTTTCTAGAGCATGCGCGCGTGTTTATGTTTTGCAACGACGGAAAAGAAGTGGCCTACATTTCATCTGCCGACTGGATGCAACGTAACCTCGATGGAAGAATTGAAGTGACAACTCCGATTTTCGATCCGAATCTGAAAAAGCAGTTGTTTGATATGGTCAACATCCAGCTCAAAGGCACTGCCAAGGCACGAATACTCGACAAAGCACAAGACAACCGCTACAAGGACGATAATGGAAAACATGATTTCCGCTCACAGGTGGAAACCTACAAATACCTGAAGTCTACTACCGCCCATTGATTCTGTTTATCAACAAACTTTCATTTTTTGTTGAAAATGACCGCCCTCAATGGGGCTAATCCTCTATTTTAGCACGGTATTCAAATTCAAATCCGCTTGTTTTGATTTACGGTGCTATAGATATAGGTTCCAATGCCGGTCGTTTGCTCATTGGCAATGCCGTGGAAGAGGATGGAATGACTTCCATAAAGAAGTTTTCCTTGACGCGTGTTCCATTGCGTTTGGGTGAAGATGTATTTACCGACAAGCGTATTTCTCCTGCGCGTGTAAAAATGTTGATCAAAACACTAAAAGCCTACAAGCATTTGATGGATGTTTATGAGGTAGTGGAATACCGTGCATGTGCAACTTCCGCCATGCGTGAGGCAGAAAACAGGAAAGAAATTCTAGAGCAAATCAAAGAAGAAACCGGTATTAAACTCGAAATCATTGATGGAGATGAAGAAGCCGAATTGATTTTTTCGACTTTCAATACCATGCGGTTCGAAGCTGATAAATCGTATTTGTATATTGATGTTGGAGGTGGATCAACAGAAGTTTCGTTGCTTGAAAATGGAGAACGAAAAAAATCCAAATCCTTTAAAATCGGTACACTGCGTATCCTTAAAGGAAAAGTAGATGAATCGCGTTGGTTGGAAATGAAGGAATGGGTGAAACAACTCAATCCGGAGCACAAAGAAATTTATGCCATCGGTACTGGCGGAAACATCAACCGTATTCTCAAAATCAACCGCAGCGAAGAGGACAATCACATTACGTATGCCGACATCAAACGCATTCAGGCCTACATGGAATCGTACACGCTCGAAGACCGGATCAATAAATTAGGTTTGCGTCCCGACCGCGCCGACGTTATCGTTCCCGCAGCCGACATTTACCTTGCTGTAATGCGCTATGCGGATGTTACCGAAATGATTGTACCGAAAGTGGGCTTATCGGATGGAATCATCTACGAGTTGTACAAGAAAAACAAAAAGAAAGTTTTAGTGCGATAAAAAAAACCGACCATTTGGTCGGTTTTTTAATTTACAACATATCGTTCGCCAGATTGGCCAACTCTGAACGTTCTCCTTTTTCAAGAGCAACGTGCGCATATAGTTTGCTTCCTTTTAATCGATCAATGATGTAAGATAATCCGTTCGATTGTTCATCAAGGTAGGGTGTGTCGATCTGATTGATGTCGCCGGTAAAAATAATTTTCGTGTTTTCTCCGGCACGGGTGATGATGGTTTTTACTTCATGCGGTGTAAGGTTCTGAGCTTCGTCGATGATGAAAAAGATATTCGAGAAACTACGACCGCGAATGAAGGCCAAAGGTGTTACTACAATTTTTTGTTCCTGAATCATTTCATCAATGGCTTTGTAACGTTTTTCGTTTTCCGAAAACTGACTCTTGATGAATTTCAAATTGTCCCACAAAGGCTCCATGTATGGATTGATTTTTTCATTGGCGTCACCGGGAAGAAAACCTATGTCTTTGTTGGAAAGCGGAACAATTGGACGGGCTAAAATTATTTGATTGTATTTTTTACGTTGCTCAATGGCACCCGCAAGTGCCAGCAAGGTTTTTCCGGTTCCGGCAACTCCTTGTATGGTCACCAACTTAACATCATCGTTCATGATGGCATGTAGAGCAAATGTTTGTTCTGCATTGCGTGGTTTGATACCATAAGTAAATTGCTTTTCAACGCGCTCAACCCTTTCGTAAAATGGATTGTAATAAGCCAGGGTTGAAGATTTTTCGCTTTTTAAAATGTAAAACTGATTGTTGACTTTCTCTCCATTCAATATAGCAGTGTTTTCGGTAAAGCCATCTGTGAAAATGCGACGGATTTCTTCTCCGTCAATACCTTCAAGGGTAACTTTCCCTGAGTTCACATTGCTGATGTCCTGAATCTTACCGGTTTCATAATCTTCCGCCTGTATGTTCAAGGCTTTGGCTTTTAAGCGAAGGTTGATGTCTTTGGAAACTAGAATCACCTTTTTATCGGGTTCTTCCTGCATGAGTAACAAGGCAGCATTCAGAATGCGGTGATCGGCTTTGCGTTCTCCGTAAACCACATTGGCATCGGTTCCTGCGTGTTTTCCCGACATCACAATCTTGAATTTCCCTTTGTTGTTGCCTTCCAAAGGAATCCAGTCCTGCAAGCTTTGATTGCCACTCAATCGGTCCATGATGCGGATGAACTCACGTGCTTCAAAATTTTTGGAATCGTGTCCGCGTTTGAAATTGTCCAGCTCTTCTAAAACTACAATTGGTATGGCCACGAAGTTTTCTTCGAAATTGTTGAGGGAATTATGGTCGTGCAGGATTACAGAGGTGTCGAGCACGAAAATCTTCAATTGATTTTTTTTACGGGCCATCATAAGCAGAACGTTTTAGGGTTGTATGAATATAAGCTGATACGAGGTCAGGGCATGTTAAGGATACATCAATTAATGAAAAGGAGGCTGTGGATAAGGGACCGATGAAAAATTTTCAGGTTTTTATGCAACCTTTTGCAAGGGCCTTGTCATTAGGTAAAATGAAAAACATGAAAAACTTGTCCATAGCCCTTCTGGCCCTCATTTTAACCTCTTGTCGACCCTGGAACTGGGATGCGGGTCCAAACCAAACCGAAGACCGTTCCCTTACGTCTTATCAGTCCATTTCTGTTTACGGCGACATCGATGTGGTGTTTACCAACGACAGCACTTATGATGTTCGTGTAGTTGCCCCCGAGAAGTTATTGCCTTATATAAAAACCACTGTTAGCAATGGGAGATTGCGCATTGAGGAGGAGTCCAACCGCTATGCTTCGCGAGATGCAAAAGTTTACATTTCTCAAAATGTATTCGATGAAATTTACCTGAATGGATCAGGAGATTTGTCTGGTGTTCCGCTTACGCTTTCACACGGTGTAATTCGTCACTACGGTTCGGGCGATATCCAACTAAATATCAATGCTACTGAATTGGTTTATGAAGTGTATGGTTCGGGAGATGCACATCTCGATGGTGTTGTTCAGTTTTCGGATCTGCGCATAACAGGCAGTGGTGATGTGGATGCACGTGATTTGAACACCATTCGTTCGGATGTGAAAATCACCGGATCGGGTGATGCTTTTGTCAACATCAGCGATACACTCAATGCCACCATAACGGGAAGCGGAGATATATTTTACTGGGGATTTCCTTCAATCCTCAATACCGTTACCAATGGATCGGGTGATGTAGTTCAAATGAATTAATGCCATAAAACAATTGATTATGAAAAAACTATTTAGCGTTTTGTTTTTACTTCCGGGTTTATTAGCCTTTGCTCAGGAAGAAATGCGTTCGGATGAAGAAGTCAGAACCTTGTTTAAAAAAGGAACTCCCGTAGGATTTTTTGCCGAGTGGAACAATCGTCCGGCGCTCATCAACGATCAGGCAGCTTTTATGACCGGCGGAAAATTATCCTTGGTATTCAATCACCGCATCAATTTCGGATTTGGCGGATACGGATTAACCACTCCGGTAGAAAGCAACATGCTCGATGCAGATGGAAATATTCAGTATTACGATATGGGCTACGGCGGATTGATTGTAGAACCTGTTGTTTTTCATCAATCCTTGGTACACTTTACGGTTCCTGTGCTCATTGGTGCAGGAGGCGCGGGATACCGAAGTTCTATGTACGGTGATTATTGGGAAGATTCGTATTGGAACAATTACCACGCCGATGCTTTTTTTGTGGTTGAACCGGGAATCAATGCTGAACTCAATATCTTCAAGTGGATGCGTCTGGATGTCGGAATTTCGCACCGCTTTGTTTCTTCCGGTTATTTCGGAACGCCACTTGGAGAGGAGTTAACAGGTTGGAGCGCAAACTTTTCACTCAAATTCGGTAAGTTTTGATTTTTTTCATGCAGCGATAATCCTCATTTTTGCAGCGGTTGGAACAAAACAGACACATACACGATGCCTTAATTGAACGGTGCCGCAAGGGAGAGCGATCTGCCCAGGCAGAGGTGTATCGTTTGTATTCCAAGGCCATGTTCAACCTGAGCATGCGCATTTTGCAACACCGCGAAGAAGCAGAAGATGTATTGCAGGAATCTTTTTTGGATGCGTTTTTGCGCATTCAAACTTACCGGGGAGAATCAACCTTTGGTGCTTGGTTGAAAAGGATTGTGGTGAATCGCTCCATCAACCAGGCCAAACGGAAAAAGCTAGTATTTGCCGATTTGTCGGGATCTGCGGAAATGATTCTGGAGGAAGACGAACAAGAAAGTCCCATGCCCGAATGTTCGGTGGATGATGTAAGAACAGCTGTCAGCGCTTTACCCGATGGATTCCGAATTGTGTTTACACTTTATATGTTCGAAGATTGGTCGCACAAACAAATCGCAGATGAATTGGGAATTTCTGAGTCGACTTCAAAATCGCAATTGAACCGTGCAAAGAAAAAATTGAGTGAATTATTTATCGCATCAAAACAATAACAATGGAAAAGGATTCGTGGAAATCGTTTATTGATGAGAACCGGGAGGAATTCGATAACGAAGTGCCCTCGGCTCAAGTGTGGGGGACTGTGGAACGTGGTCTCGGACCGAAAATGATTCGCTTGTCGACCGTATTGCGCATTGCTGCCGTGCTGGTGGTGATGCTGGGTGCCGGGATCTGGTGGATGCTGCGCCCGACTCCTGAACAGCCTTTAGCGAAAAAGGATAATACCTCGGAAACGGGATTTGTATTGGCTTCCGTGGCACCGGAATACCAGGAAGTGGAATCGTATTATGTGAATAAAATCGACGATGCCATGGATGAATTGGAAACGCTTCAACCCGATAAAGAATTGTTCGCGGCGATTGCTGAATTGGATGCGGAATTCAAACAATTGCAAAAAGAAATGGGTGATGCCGTAAACAAAGAAGAAATCATTCAGGCCATGATTGAAAATTACCGATTGAAATTGGAATTGCTGGAAACCATGGTGCAGTCCCTGAAAGGTGAACCTGAAGCTGAAGAAAGCAACGGAAAAGAAAGTGATGAATACAAAACGATTTGATATGAAAAAGTTTTTTACACTGATAACTTTTGTTTTTGTTGCTGCGTTTTCGGCTTATGCTGATGGCGACGAAACAGAAAACGGATCATTTCCTTTTTCGGAAACCAAAAACATTTCGCGGAGTTTTCCTTCCGTTCCCAATATGCGCGTGGAAGTCATCAATAAATATGGCGACGTGCAAATTGAAACATGGAATAAAGACTCCGTGCGTGTGGAGGTGAACATCACTGCACAAAGCGACGACATGGAAGATGTGCGCGTGTTGCTCGATATGGCCGATGTGGACATTTCAGGTGGATCCGGATTTGTGCTGGCGCAATTGAATTGGGGTCAGAACCAAAGCGCCTGGAAACGTTCCGCAGTAGAAGTGATGCTGAATTTGAACAAAGACCAACGTCTTAATATTGATTACACCATTTACATGCCTGCCAACCTTTCACTTAAAATCGACAATCGATTTGGCAATGTAGTGTTTGGTGATTTTACCGGCAAAACCTATTTGCAAGTGATGCACGGAGATGTGCGTGCACACCAATTGAAAGATTTGCGTTCGGCTGTGGTAAAGTATGGACGTATGGATATCGATGAATTGGGTGAGGGTACGGTTTCACTTTCTTTTGGTGAAATCAATTGCAACAAAGTTGATGAACTCAGCATCAATTCCTCCAGTTCCGAAATCAACATCGAAAAAGTAAATGCTTTGGTGGTTAGCAGTACCTCCGATAAATTCGATTTGGAATATGTAGGTAAAATTTCGGGCAGCGGCATGTTGTCCAATTTCCGGATTCGTGAATTGACGCAAAAGCTTGTGCTGACGGCGAAATTTGGAAGTGTATCCATTCGAAAAGTAAAACAGGACTTTGAAATGATCACCTTATCGGCATACAGCAATGATGTAAGTATCGGATTCGAATCACAGGCAGCCTTTGCATTCGGAATTCAACTCGAAAACGGAAAAAATTTCACTTTTCCGCAAAGTATGGTCAACATTGAAGATGATGAACTCATCGGGAAAATCCGACGCATCAAAGGAAGCTTTAACAAAGGAACTTCCCAAAAAGTAACCATCAGCGGAAAATCCACCACCTTGCGATTTGAATATCAGGATTGAGTTGATTTGGTGGAGTAAACGGTAAAGTTCAGCGAAGCTTTGTAGTAATAATACACCGCCATGGCCATTCCGAGGTGACTCACATCGTTGTGGTTAAACCATTCGTGCACACCAATGCGCATCGCATGACTTAAAGCGGCTGCAGTTGCCCAGGCTGTCCCTATAAAAATGTAATAACTGCCTTTGTCGCGTGTTTTCTGGTACACATACATTTCGAACGAAAAAACCACGATGAACAATCCGTAAATGGCATGGATCTCTACGAAAATAAATTTCAGAGAATAAGCAGCCAAAAACATGAACGTGCACAATTCAACAAGGTTAATCATGGAGAAAATTTTCCCGATGCGTTCGCCCATGTATTGTCGTGCGTGAAAGATGGCTGCCCTTTCAAACAAGGCTACGGAAATCATGGAGACAAACCAACCCGGAACTTTCGATTCCATGTCGTAGAGGTACATCAAACCGTGACCTAAAATTCCGCCAACCGCAGTTGCCAATCCCATGGTAAAGAAAAACCACCGCTTCAATCGGTGAACCGGATTTTCAAATCTTCCACCCTTGATTTTAAAAAAAGCATACCATGCTACAGCGGTAATGATCAAATCGGTTAGCACCGTAAATGGTTCGAGCACTGTAATGCCAAAGACCTCTATTTGGGGTAAATGTGAATAATCCGATAAAGCCATACAGTTTGAAATTTACTCCGTGATTTCCGATTTTCCGAGAATCCCAATCAGGAATTTAGGGTGAGGTAAAGCACATTGTTAGAACGGTATAGGTGGAAATAAGGATATTTCCCTTTCCGGTTAAGGTTTTGTTTCCCAATTGCCTGATAATGGTTATTTTGTGTGCCTCGCATGAAGTCGGTTATTCAGTGTTGGATTCAGATTTGTTTGTCGGTTTTCCTTGTGGGAATTTCGGCATCGATGCTGCATGCACAAGTGAGCGCAATTACCGAGGCCTCCGTAAAAACCGATTTTCCCTTTACTGTTCGCAAATACAATTCCTCAGCAGGTCTGCCGCAAAACTCTGTATTGGGAATTATTCCAACCTCTAGAGGAACTTATTTTATTCTCACGGTAAATGGAATCATGGAGTTCAACGGACACGAATTGATTCCCCTTGGTTCGAATAAAGAATACCGAACTCATTTTTTATTGAAAGGACATACCTTTTACCATGATTCCATTTTAGTGGGGTCATCTGCATCGGGAGAATTGATTCGCATTTTGCCCGATTACCGCATACTTGCACGTTTTGAAAAAGGTGTTTTTCAATCCGTAAAAATGGATGACCATCGATTGCTGATTGGAGATAAATCGGGTTCTATTTATGAGTATGATGTGGCAAAAGATCTAGTCAGTCCGCGTTACCATTTTCATGAAGAAATCATTTCGCTGAATAAAATCGATAACTATTATTACATCGGAACCGGGCAACATTTGTTTAAGGTTAATGCTTCTTTTTCACGAAAAGACACCTTGTTAAGTGATGTGTTGATACAAGCCATCGACCGGAATCCTTACGATGGAAAATTGTATTGCCTTACGGAGAAAAGTATGTTGGTGATGGATCAACAAGGGTTGAAAACGGTATTTGAGTTTCGTGAAATTAGCCCCTATTTTGCATTCAATGCCATTGCTTTTGATGGTCCCGAAAGCATGATCGCTATTGCGCTTGGTGGATTTTTTCATTTTCACAAAGGAAAAATCAATGCCTATGGATCCGGATCGCCATTAGGATCGCAACATTTTTCTTCTGTTTTATGCGATACCTCACAACGCATCATTTTGCTTGGTTCAACCGATGAAGGATTAATTAGTTTGGAACGCAAAAGTTTTTTGTATCTCAACCATCCTGATTTAACCAATGCATCGGCCAATTCCATTCTTCGCGATCGAAACGGAAAAATTATTTTAAGTGCATCCAAAAACAATTTGTACGAGGTTAAAGGTGATACTGCCATACCTTATGGTAATGTTCATGGTGTGTTTGCCGGTGCATTTCGCATTGGTGATTCATTATTTATAGGCACATACAATGGCGGTGTGCATATTGCGGTTGATGGAAAAGTAATGGACAAATGGTCGCTTAAGGACGGCCTTCCTTCATGGACGATTTTTTCAGGACTAAAAGATTCTAAAGGAAACATTTGGATTGGAACGGCAGAAGGCTTTTATGTGAATTTTGGCGATGGATTCCATATGTTTCTAAAGGACAAATTCAATAAGAAAATTTCATTTTTTCAGGAGTTGTCCAATGGATGTGTTGTTGCCGGTGGTCATGAAGGTTTAATGGTTTTCCGAAACAAAAAATTGTTTGCTCATATTCCCATTCAACAATTTGGGGATGCACGGGAAGTGCGTTGTGTGATGGAGGACGATCATGGCAGATTATGGATTGGCACCTACAACGCCGGATTGTTTTGTTATGAAAATGGACATCTTGAATCCTTGAATCAGCGCGAAGGTTGCGGATTAAGTCCCGATGTTTTTACATTGGTTTTGGACAAGTATGGATTTCTCAATATGACCTCCAATAACGGATTGTATCGGGTTCGTTTTGCCGACCTCGAAAACTTCCGGGAGAACAGAATTGAAATGTTAATTCCTTTTGTCTACACCCGTGCACAAGGTATGTGGAACCCTGAGTTTAACGGTGGTTTCCAGAACAGTGCCTTTACCGACAGTGAAGGTGAAATCTTTTTTCCTACCATTCGTGGTGTGGTGAGATTTAATCCCGAAGCTCCCAGGCGATTGGAACGAAAGGTTAATTTTTCATCCATTTTGGTTAACGACACCATGGTGGTGAATCCCGGAAGTTCAGGAATACAATTGTCCAGAAACACCCACGTCATTGAATTCCGCTATAGTTCTCCTGATTATTCGGACAAGTACAATGTCTACTACCAATACCGACTTGAAGGAGGAGAAGATCACTGGAGTGTGCTTAAAAAAGACGGTGTTGTTCGTTACAATATGTTGCCTCCGGGAGATTATACGTTTATGGTGCGCGCCATTGACGCATCCAATCAGATCAATCCTCCCGTCACTTATTTTCGCTTTTCCATTCAGCCGTTTTTTTATGAAACCACTTTTGGGGTTTTTCTATTGGTATTGGGAGGTGTAGTTGTTGTTTTGCTCGTGTTTCGTATGCGTGTGCAATTTGCCCGCAGAAGAGCCATGGAGCGAGAACGCATCCGTCGCAAAATGGCAGAGATTGAGTTGAAGGCAGTGCAATCTCAAATGAATCCGCATTTCATTTTTAACTCTCTGAATTCCCTAAAATATTATTTGGCTACAGAAGACTTGCAAAAGGCGGAAGATTACGTCGATAATTTCTCCTCTTATTTGCGTCGCTTCCTCGAAATTTCACGTGAAAGTTTAGTGCGTATTGAAGATGAGGTGGAGATGATCAGGAATTACCTTGATTTGGAAAACATGCGTATGCATGACGTATTTGAAATTTCCATACGTATATCTCCTGAGGTGAAATCAGCCAGAATTCCGTCAATGCTGATACAACCTTATATTGAGAACTCAGTAAAACACGGTATTTCGCACGCTGATCATAAATGTTATATTTCCGTTCAATTGTTTTCCATGAACAATGAGGTGGTTTGTTTGGTGGAGGACAATGGTATTGGTAGGAGAAATGCAGAAAACATAAACAAAGGTGCTGTTAGGAGAATATCATTTGGAACACGCATGGTGGAAGAAAAAGTTCAGGTGATTCGTACACTTTACGGTGTGAAAATCACCATCGATACGATAGATAAAATAAGTGTTTCCGGTGAACCACTGGGGACATTGGTCATTATAAAAATTCCTGTTAGAATATGAATGTTCTGATTGTAGAAGACGAAGTAGCAGGGCAGGTCTTGCTAAAAAAAATGCTCGAACGCTTTTTGCCTGAAGCCAAAATTACCGGCGTAGTGGAAAGTGTAAAAGATGCTGTGTTTAAAATTCATGAACACGAACCCAATTTGGTTTTTCTGGATATTCAGATCAAAGGAGGGACCGGTTTTGATGTATTGGCAACTTTTCCCAAACGCAGTTTTGAGGTCATTTTTGTCACCGCTTATGATGAATTTGCCATTTCGGCTATTCGTATGAAAGCATTTGATTATTTGCTCAAGCCTTTAAACAATGCCGATTTTTTAAAAGCCATCGAGAGGCTTCGTCGCGAACGATCTTCTTTGTTTGAACTTCCGGCCAAAGGAGAAGTTAAGACTCCTGATGTTCCTTATTTGGAAAAAATTACCGTTCAGGATGGAAAGGAAACAAAAGAAATTGCGCTATCCGAAGTAGTGATGTTTCATGCGGATGCCGGGAAAACAATTGTATTTACAGTAGATAATGAATACAATTTCAAATTGAATCTAGAGGAGTTGGAAAAACAATGTGATCCTTCAAAGTTCTTCAGAAGCCATCAATCGTACCTCATTCAAGTAGAAAAAATTCAGCATTTGCATCGGGGCAAAAGTGGATTGGCAGAAATGGAAGGCGGTTACGATGCCATTGTTTCGACAAAGGCAATGCCCGAATTGATACAACGAATGGGACTTGAAGAATGACCCGTCGAAAACAAAATGACCATCAGTTAAGCTACATCCGACTGTCAGGAATGGGGAATGATGTTTTTGGCGTTTCGGTTCCCGATCGCGTGACCATTACACGTCGTGATTGGGAGGAAATTCAGAATGATTTGGAAATCATTTTTTCGGGACCAAAACGAATCATACTTTACTTCGGAAAATCCTCTGTTTTGGATAAAGATTTAAGAGAGTTTTTTGCAACGGAATCCTTTCTTCAACACTGCAAGAAAATGGTTGTGGTGTTGCAGGATGAATTTCAGGAAGTATTGATGCACGGTGCTGCTCACGAAAGAATAGCAGACGGTATAATCACACTTACGTATAGCGAGAAAGAAGCCGAAAAATTTATCTTGAAATAATCAGCTTTTTCGTACCCAGTACATTGCCGTTTTCTGCAGTAATTACAACATAATATACTCCTACTGCATAGTCCGTCGCATTAAAATCGAGCTTATTTTCCCCCTTCACTGTTGCGCGATGTTCAGTTGAAAGTTGTTTTCCGCTGATGTCAAACACTTCAATTGCTACAGAAGATGATGCATCCATTTGTAGGTTCAAACTGAATAATCCTTCGTTTGGATTCGGAATGATTTCCCCCATGGTGTTTGATCCTTTGCTTAAATCAACGGCGAGGATTGGGAATACCTTTTCTTCACCATTGGCATCTGTCTCTTTAATGCGATAGTAAGTAATCGGGTAATTCGGCAAATAATCGGTGGATTGGTAACGTATGGGGCCATTGCTGTTTCCTGCTGCAGGTAAAGTTTCCAATACTTCAAAATGAATGCCGTCGGTACTTCTCTCAACAGTAAAATGATGACTGTTTACTTCCGTTAAAGTTGTCCA
>JBIKKU010000253.1:0-4682 GCA_044360245.1 Flavobacteriales bacterium
TCACCTGTTGAAGGTTCAATACAAACAATGGATCCTTTTTTGTTTTGCATCAGCAATTCGCCGTATTCCTGAAGTGTGGCATCAATGGAACAATAAATGTTTTGACCGGGCACGGCCATGGTGTCGTATTTTCCTTCTTCAAAACTTCCTGTTTCTTTTCCCATCGCATCCTTTAGGATGTAATGCACACCGCGTTCACCGCGAAGAATTTCTTCGTAGGATTGTTCGAGACCTTTTTTGCCCATGTAGTCGCGCGGACGGTAATAAGGATTTTTGCTGATGTCTTCGGGACTTGCTTCACTGATGTATCCAAAAACGTGAGCGCCTATTTCCTTGCGGTAACCACGCATGGTGCGTTCCTGTGCGAAGAATCCCGGAAAGCGATAAAGTTCTTCGGAAATGATTTCGTAATGATCTGCTGAAATTTGTTTTTCAAATTCAGAGGGAATACGCATCGAATAATTTTTTGCAGCCTCAATGCGTTCATCAAATTGTTCTTTGGTGATGCCTACAATTTTGCAAAATGCAAGCGTGTCCATAGCCTCCATTTTGGAAGGTGTCACCAACAAATCGTAAAACGTTTTATTCTCAACAAGCTTTTCTCCCTTGCGGTCGTAAATGATTCCGCGTGGAGCATAAGAGTACATTTTGTATTCCGAAATTTCGGCAGCACGTTGCGACCACTTGTCGGTAAGCACTTGCATGAAGAGCAAACGAATGATGAAGATGACTGCTACCGTCAGGTAGATCAGCAACAAAATGAATCTCCTGTTTTCGTAGTTTTTCATGATCAGCGGTTACCCGGACGAATAGTGAGAAATTGCCCAAGCACCAGAAGCGCAAGAGTGAGTGCACTGCTGAGTATGGTTTTCAGCAGCGTTAGGTGTAAATCGGAAAAGCGAAAAACTTCGAGCAGAAAAAAAGTAGTGTGGTGAATGAGCACCATGATTCCTGCATAGTACATGAACCAATTGAAGCCCATGTCCTGCACCGATGGAGAACTTCCGGCAGGATAACCTTCGCGTGGTGATAATAGTTTTTGTATGCGTGGCTGCATAAAGGCCACAAACACCATGGTAGAAGCGTGAAGCCCCATGGTATTGGTAAACGTATCCATCAGCATTCCATAAACAAAGGCCAATGGAATGATCAACCATTTTGGTGTTTCGAAGGGCAATGCAAGCATGAAGTAAACATAAACATAGGGCATGAACCAGGCTCCCAAATTCAGGGCATTGCTATTGATCACCAATCCCTGCAACAACAGCAGAAAGATGAAGCGAACCATATTGCCAATCAACACCTGAATCATTTCTCTTTTTCTTCTGTTAGTTTTTGTTCAAGCTCCAATTGTTCTTGTTTGAAATGATTGTCCACGACATACACATGGTACAAGGCATTGAAATTGGTGCTCAATTCTACGATGATGTGGTGGTGCATGCTTCCGGGTTTTTGCTGCACTTCTTTAACGCGACCAACCAAAATGTTTTCAGGAAAACGTGCACTTGCACCGCGTGTAACTACAGTATCTCCGGGATTTACGGTTGCATCCATAGGAACGCCGGTTAACAAGACTTCGCGTGCATTATTTCCTTCCCACTGAATCAAACCGTGTTCTTTGGAGTTGCGCAACATGACACTAAGCGTGAATTTTTTATTCAAAACCAAAACAACAGTGGAATAATGTGCGGAAACATCTTTAACAAAACCTACCACCGAAACACCATTAATGACGCCCATTCCGGGAGCAATGCCATCTTCCGATCCACGGTTAAGTGTAGCGAAATTGTCCATGGTATTGGTGCTAACGTTAATCACTTTTGCAGGCATGTAGGTGTATTGCAAAAGCTGATTGCTGTCTTTGAAATGCATAGTCCCTTTGTTTTTTTCGAAATAGGACTCAGGCATATAACCGAGCAGTGTCGCGTTTTCGGTCATCAATTGTTCGTTGGCATCTTTTAAGTGCCAGTATTCCGTCCACTCTGCTTTGGTTTCCATGATGTATCCCACAAAAGCAGAAGAGGAATTCATGAAAGCACTGCGCTGGTGATCGTTGTAACTGACATACATGGACATGGCCATCAGTTCAAAAACCAGGAAAAGGAAAAAGAAGTAATTCTTGATGATGAACAGCCTCAGGTTCCTCATTCGGCGAAGGGATTATTAGTCGCGGATCAGGAATTGGAAACGGTCGATGTTCTTCAGCGCGATACCGGTACCGCGTGCAACCGCGCGAAGTGGATCTTCGGCAATGTGCACAGGGAGTTTGGTTTTCATGGAAATACGTTTGTCCAAACCACGCAGCAAAGCTCCACCTCCGGCAAGGTAAATACCGGTGTTGTAGATGTCTGCAGAAAGTTCAGGCGGTGTCATTTCCAATGCGCTCAAAATCGCTTCTTCCACTTTCGAAATGGATTTATCCAATGCGTGTGCAATTTCGGAATAGGATACGGTAATTTCTTTGGGAATACCTGTCATCAAATCGCGACCGCTCACGGCATAATCTTCGGGAGCATTTTCCAATTCAGGTAAGGCAGCACCGACTTCGATTTTAATGCGTTCGGCTGTGCGTTCACCAACCAGAATGTTGTGTTGGCGACGCATGTATTCTTCAATGTCGCTGGTGAATTCATCTCCGGCAACACGAATCGATTTATCACATACAATTCCTCCAAGGGCAATTACGGCAATTTCGGAAGTACCACCTCCAATGTCGATGATCATGTTACCCATCGGTTCCTCCACATCGATACCAATACCAATTGCAGCAGCCATCGGTTCGTGAATGAGGTAAACTTCTTTGGCACCTGCATGTTCGGCAGAATCGCGTACTGCACGTTTCTCTACCTCGGTAATGCCCGAAGGAATGCAAATCACCATACGCAACGAAGGATTGAACAAACGTTTGCGTGGATGCAGCATTTTAATCATTTCACGAATCATGTGCTCGGCAGCGTGGAAGTCGGCGATTACACCGTCTTTAAGCGGACGAATCGTCTTGATGTTCTCATGCGTTTTTCCGTGCATCAGCTGAGCCTTGCGACCAACACCGATGATTTTATTCGTGCTGCGGTCAACAGCCACAATCGAAGGCTCGTCAACTACTACTTTGTCGTTATGAATGATCAGCGTATTCGCCGTACCTAGGTCAATCGCAATTTCCTGGGTAAAAAAGTCAAACAGACCCATGTTTATCCTCCCTGTTTATCCTTGTGAAGTTAAGGAATTATCTTGTCAAATAACAGTCAAATTCGGTGAATTAATGGCGGAAATGACGGATACCTGTCATCACCATGGCCATGTCGTTTTTATCGCAATAGTCCACACTTTCCTGATCTTTAATCGATCCGCCGGGTTGAACTACCGCATTGATTCCTGCATTTTTTGCAATCTCCACACAATCAGGGAAAGGGAAGAACGCATCACTCGCCATCACAGCACCATTCAAGTCAAAACCAAAAGATTGTGCTTTCGCAATAGCCTGACGAAGTGCATCAACACGACTGGTCTGACCGGTTCCGCTGGCGAGCAATTGATTGTTTTTCGCCAATACAATGGTGTTGGATTTGGTATGTTTCACCAGTACTCCTGCAAATTCCAAATCGCTGAGTTCAGCAGCGGTAGGGGCTTTGCGGGTGACTTGCTTGTAATTTTCTTTTTTGTCCACCACATTGTCCTTGTCCTGCACCAAATACCCATTGAGTGCCGTACGCACGGTGTTGCTTGGTAATTTTGTTTCTTTCTGAATCAGGAGAATGCGGTTTTTCTTGCCTTTGAGCAGGTCAAGCGCATCTGCTTTGTAGGAAGGTGCAATCAGGACTTCAAAAAACAATTTATCGATTTCGGAAGCGGTTGCAATATCAACTTCGGTGTTGGTAATAAGGATGCCTCCAAATGCCGATACCGGATCGCCCGCCAATGCTGCTGTCCATGCATCGAATAAGGTTTCGCGAATGGCTACACCACATGCGTTGTTGTGCTTGAGAATAGCGAAGGCAGGTTTGGATTTGCCCATATCGGACATCAAATTCACGGCTGCATCCACATCAAGCAAGTTGTTGTAAGAAAGTTCTTTTCCGTTGAGTTGCTCAAACAAGGCATTGAGGTCGCCATAGAAAGAACCCTTTTGGTGCGGGTTTTCACCGTAACGCAATACTTGTGAATTTCCTTCACTGATTTTCAGAAAAGGATAACCGGTATTGAAGAAATTGAAAATGGCAGTATCGTAATGCGATGAAATGTGGAAGGCATAAGCCATGAAACGTCGACGGTCATCGAGTGAGGTGATGCCGTTTTTGCTTTGCAGCACTTGCAAGAAATCAGCATAGAGATCGCGTGATGGAACAATCACAACATCTTTGAAATTTTTAGCGGCAGCACGAATCAGGGATATGCCGCCAATGTCGATTTTTTCGATGATGTCAGCCTCAGGAGCTCCGGAAGCAACGGTTTCTTCGAAAGGATACAAATCTACAATCACAAGGTCTATCTCAGGAATGGCGTACTCTTCCAGTTGGGCCAGGTCGCCAGTGTTTTCGCGACGACCAAGAATTCCACCGAAAACCTTAGGGTGAAGGGTTTTAACGCGACCACCGAGGATGCTTGGGTAAGAAGTAAGTTCTTCCACCGGAACCACTGAAATGCCCATTTTTTCTATGAAATCCTGAGTTCCTCCGGTTGAG
>JBIKKU010000254.1:0-4670 GCA_044360245.1 Flavobacteriales bacterium
ACAAATCGTGCAAGTGAGTTAACCGATAAAAATCTGCCTTTTCCGCTCATCCTTTTTCATGCTGCATTGTTAGGTTCTTTGTAACTTTTCAAACTACTAAACAGTCTTACTGTTGCATGAAGGCAAGTTTATCTCTTTTCTTACTTTTTCTGTTGATGCATCTTCCATCATTTGGATCATCCATCAAAGGGAATGTTGTAGACGAAAACAATCAGCCTTTGCCTTTTGTGAGTGTGTATTTGAAAAACACGACACATGGGGTTTCCACCGATCAGAACGGATTTTTTTACCTCGACCTACAACCGGGAAAACACACCATTGTTTTCAGTTTTATCGGATATCAAACCAAAGAAGAGATCCTTACCTTAAAGAGCGGAGAAACCAAAACACTGAACATAACATTGCAACCCGATGCCGCGATGCTGCACTCCGTTGAAATCTCTTCCGATTACAAGGACTTTGCCCGCGAAATTGCACGTAAGGCCCGTGATTACCGACGTGACCAGGATGGCAGGTTAAAAAACTTCTCCGTCAAGTCTTATCAGAAAGTCACGCTGGATAAGGAATACAAAGAGCGCGATACTACCATTGCCGATTCATTGGAAATGGATGAAAAAGACAAGAAAAAATTGGTGCGCAATACAGTTGAACTGATTGAATCGCTGTCTTTGTTCCATTTTGATCCACCCGGAAAATTTAAAGAAGATGTCATTGCCTACATCAATTACTCCGAAGTGCGATCGAAAAGAGGAAGCATCGGAAGAGGAGGAGGAGCGAGCTTTACAGTGGAGTTCGGAGAATCTCAAGTGGCACCGATGTTATGGGAAAATGTGAATCCGTATTTAATCATTCGCAACCAGGATTTGTATGAAATCGATTTGTACAAAAACCTGATTGAACTTCCCGGAATTTGCCAGAAGCCTTTATTATCGCCACTTGCAGGGACAGCACCCTTAAATTACAGCTACGATTATGGCGGAATTATTGTGGATGAAGAACACCGAAAAATTTACCGCATCCTTGTAAAACCTTTGTATCCCGGAGAGGCATTGTTCGAGGGAACACTGTTTATTGCCGATAGTTCCTTTGCGCTTGTAGGTGCTGATCTTACTGTAAATCCAAGAGTGCTGACGTATTGCAGAGAATTAAAAATCGTTGTGAATTACAAAGAAATTCAACCGGGATTGTTTCTCCCCGTACGCCGCGAAATTGATTATTCCATCAAAGATGGTAAGGCCGTGATGTATGGAACAGTTTCATCGCGACATTCAGATTATGTGATCAATCAAGGTTTTCCGGAGAAGTTCTTTGGGGCTGAATTCAAAAAATATGCTGAAGATGCATTTGATAAAGACTCCTCCTTCTGGGCCGGACAACGTCATGTCATCCTTCGCGAAAACGAAATAAAATACGTCCACAAAACCGATAGCCTCCGGGAATACTACAGCAGCGAGGAATATTTCAAAGACTTGGATTCCAATTTCAACCGCATCAACATTTGGTCCTTTTTGGTCAATGGCATCGGACACCGCAATAGGGTAAAAGGAAATGAATTCTACATCAATCCACTGGTGATGCAAGTTGTACCTTTTGGTATAGGAGGATACCGTCACCGATTTGGCGGCTATTTCAATCACGAATACGAGAATGGAATGTTGCTCGAAACCGATGGAGAAATCGATTATGGTTTTAAAAACAAAGACATTAAAGGCAGAGGTGGAGTGGGATTGACCTACAATCCTAAAAAGTTTGTCAGAACTTATGTGCGGTTTGGAGATTATTACGACATGATCAACAATTATGCTTCGGTTTCTACATTTTTCTCCCGAAGCAATTACGCACGCAACCGCATGTTTAGCGTGGCACAGCGAATGGAAATCATCAACGGATTGTATGCCGAACTCACTTACGAATTCAGCGATCAATCGCCCATAACGGGATTGCAAATGGACAGTTGGTCGCAGGATGTTTTTGATTCATTGAATACACCAACCGCATTCGACCGCTACACCAAAAGCGAAATCCGTTTGCAAATGACCTACCGTATTCGTCAGCCTTATGTGATAAAAAAAGGCAGAAAAATCGTGTACGGAACAAAATATCCGGAGTTGAGTTTCCTTTACCGCAAAGGCATTCCGGGAATTTTCAATAGCGAGGTAAACTTCGATTATTTGGAATTAGGTGCTCGTTACGAAGGAAAATTGGCACGTTTAGGAAATTACAAATGGAATGTAGTGGCTGGTTCCTTTGTAAACAGAGCAAGTTTAAGGATTCTGGAATACCGTTATTTCAGAGGTTCAGATCCTTTTATTTTTTCCGATCCATTAAAATCTTTCCAATTATTAGGACCAAGCCTCAACACGGCCACAGCCTTTTTCAGAGCAAGTCTTATTCACCATTTCGATGGCGTTTTGTTGAGTAAAATTCCTGTAATCAGCTGGTTTAAAATTTCCATGGCTGCAGGTGCAGGAACGCTTTTAATGCCCGAAGAAAACTTTGCCCACTTTGAAATGTTCGGTGGAGTAGAGCGGGTTATTCGTATTCGCCGACAATTGATTCGCTTGGGGGCTTATGCCGTAACCTCCGACAACAATATCGAAAACGCCGATTTTCAAGTCAAATTCGGAATCAGTTTCTTTAATCCTTTCACCGGAAAATACGATTACTGATTCGTGGAATGTGCTACTTTTGAGGTCTAAAATTGACCTCATGAAAAAAGCCATCATCCACACCGACAAAGGCGATATGAAAGTGGAATTCTACCACACCGATGCACCGGGAACAGTTGCCAACTTCATCAAACTCAGCGAAAATGGGTATTACAATGGATTAAAATTCCACCGTGTAATTCCTGATTTTGTCATTCAAGGCGGATGTCCGGATGGTACAGGTGCCGGTGGACCGGGATATACCATCAAGTGTGAGTTAAATGGCGGAAATCAATTTCACGACAAAGGTGTTTTAAGTATGGCTCACCGTGGAAGAGACACCGGAGGATCGCAGTTTTTCATTTGCCATAACCGCAAGAATACACAGCATTTGGACCGTCAGCATACCTGTTTTGGAAAAGTGGTTGAAGGCCTTGATATTATTGACAATATCCGTCAGGGAGACATCATCAATTCCATTGAAATCATTGAAGAATAAACTGTATTTTTATCCAACAAAAACGCCCGGCAATTCATGTCGGGCGTTTTTTTATGACAAATTGAATTTTGTTTTACATCATTTGAAAAAATTTCAAGAGCCAAAAATTAATTTTTAGTTACTGAGGGAAAATGCGTTTGCAATAAACGTTGTGCACCTGTATTGGCAGGCACAGCAACTGTTCCAATCGCGTTAAAAATAATGATTTTACAATCCGGAATGGTAAATGTTCCTATTGGAATTGGAGGCTCAGGCGTAGAAGGATCTTGCTCCGGAACATAAATCTGAAGTACAGTTTTCGAATAATGTTCGGGCAAATACCTTACATAACATCCTGAAGGGTGATAAGTCCATCTTCCCCTTTGAAATTGAGAAGAAACCTGAGCAGCACCCGGTCGCATGGCAATACGTTCCAATTGTTCAAAAGTGCTATTAGGTAAAGAAAATGCTTCTCGCAGGAGGTTTTCCGAACGGTAAATATCGCGCAAACCTTCAGGCAATTTCAACAATAGGTTTTCCATTACGGGACGTGGAATGACATTTAATCCGCCACCACCAATTTCTACCAATTCCTTTGCGGTCAAAAGCGAAACTGCAACATGCTGCATTTGGGGATTCATTTCCGAAAACCTTGCTTTAGCAATGATAGCCCAAAACAAACTTTGAATCTGTTGTTGGGTCAATTCTGGTTTGTCTTTCCAACGTTCCAGAATCTTGATCATCAAATCAGCTCGTGGACCTTTCAAGGGTGCGTATAAATAAGCATCACCGTGCGAAGGACCGTAAGTGCCCGGACGAATGCAAAAGCTCATCACACTTGCCTTGTAAAATCCGGCACATAACATAAAGTCACCCTTTATGGTCCGGGGTTGATCAAATAAGTTAGCACAAGAAACAGTGTCACCGAATGTATCGCTTAAAAACCGACTTGTATCACAATCTGCAAATGATGTGGTAATGGGTTCTTTACTCAATTTATCTAACAAACCATGGGAAGCTAAACCCATTCCGGTATTGGCGGCATCAAAAACAGGATGTTGAGCCAATAGCTCAATGGTTTGAACCCAAAAAACAAGCAAAAACAGGAATCGCATACAGCAACAATATCATCAAAATTCCTGCCAATGGATTAACCCTTTCTTCTATATTTGAAATAAAAACCGGAACTATGGGCATCCTACTTTATATCCTTATCGGATTTTTATCTCTCGTTTTACTTATAGTTATCATCGGATTTTTATCACCGCGAAATGTTAAGGTTACACGAAGCTTAAAAATGAAATCCAGTCCCGAAGCTGCTTTCGGACAAATGGTCGATTTAAAAGCATTTGTTGCGAATTGGTCGCCATGGGCTGAAAAGGATCCCGAAGCCATTAACACCTTTTCGGGTGCTGAGCAGGGTGTTGGAGCTGTTTTCGAATGGAAGGGTCATCCCAAAAAGGTAGGTCAGGGTAGGATGGAAGTGACATCCGTTAAGCCTTATACGGAAGTATTGTCGAGTCTTGAATTTACCGGTAGAGGTA
>JBIKKU010000410.1:0-2829 GCA_044360245.1 Flavobacteriales bacterium
CACGCCTACATACATTTACCAAAGTGTTTTTACCCCGCATATGACAAATTCCATAATGGAGCGCCATTCCAGAAGAATGAAGTCCTGGGGCTTTGCAGGCGACGGTTGGGAAAAAGCAAAAGCAACTTACAATGTCGAGGGAATGCCCTTACCCAATGTGCAAGTCAGCATTACGGATGTAGCCGGTGAAAAAATGAACTATTTGAGATCTTACAACACCCGAGAACGCAAAACCATTGGATTTTTTATTCCTGCTTTTGAGGAATACAGCCCGCAGGAGTACTTTAAAATTTTTGACAGAGAGTTTTTTAGGGTTATCCCATTTCACTAAAAGCCAGATAGTAATACCAAAACAACTGATTCAAAGGCTTTATCGTTGATTTTTCAAACCTCAGGACCTCCGGCAGGAATCGAAATTCTTTCCAATCAAGCGTTAATATCCCGTGAATAAAAGAGGGTAAGTGCCTCCCCCATTTTTTCCTATATTGGGCATCCTAAAAACAAACGAAATAAGGATGACATCTGGAAACGCTGGGGGAAAACACCCCAAAGGACTTTACGTCCTCTTCTTCACCGAAATGTGGGAACGCTTTGGTTACTACCTCATGTTGGGTATTTTCTCGCTTTACATGCTCGATTCGGCCGCAAATGGCGGGATGGGATTTGATAAAGGGACTAAATCGGACATTTACGGAACCTACCTCGGATTGGTATACTTAACTCCATTCATTGGAGGATTACTTGCCGACAGAATTTTAGGCTACCGTCGGTCTGTAGTGATTGGTGGATTGCTCATGGCTGCAGGTTATTTTGGTTTAGGAATGAACAACGATGTAGGAACACTCTACCTTTCTTTGTTGCTCATCATTATTGGTAATGGATTTTTCAAGCCAAACATTTCTACACTGGTTGGTAACCTTTACAACAACGACCGCTACCGTGCTAACAAAGATGCCGGGTACAACATTTTCTACATGGGAATCAATATCGGTTCCTTCATCTGCAATTTCGTAGCTGCTTATTTCCGAATCAATTTTGGTTGGGGATGGGCCTTCTGGGCTGCAGGTTTTGGGATGATTTTAGGACTAATCATTTTTGTGATTTGGTCAAAACACATCAAAGAAGCTGATGTCATTAAACCCGTTCAAAAAGAAGACAAATCCATTGGATATATTTTAGCCACGGTTTTCATTCCGCTCTTTGCTATGGGAATTATTGGATGGTTTATCCCCGGAAACTTGCTTGGATCTGATGCAAACGATGCCTTTATTTTTGGTTGTATTCCGGTTGTTGTCTTTTACGTTATGCTCTGGAAACGGGCATCGGAAGGCGATAAAAAACCCATTGCAGCGCTGCTTACAGTTTTTGCCTGTGTGGTTGTTTTCTGGGCTGTTTTTCATCAAAATGGTGATGCATTAACTGTTTGGGCAGAAGAGCATACCGATCGCGAAATTCCTAAACCCGTGGAAGGTTTGTTTACTACCATGCATATTGATCAGAAAGTCGAAAACAATCCTGCCCTCTTTGCCATTCCCGATTCTACTTTCAATAAAATGAATGAAGCACGGGAGAAACAAATAGCGGCATTGATTAAGGCGAATGATAAAACCGAGTACAAAAAAATTCAGGATACCATGCAGATTGAAACTGCATCCAGAATGTATTTCAAAAATTTACCCGAAGGAAATCGACCACCGGAGGGACAAAAATTATTACTGGCATCTACGGAGCTTTATCAATCCATCAATCCTTTTTGGGTGATCATTTTAACTCCCATTGTTGTTGGCTTCTTTGGATTCTTGCGCAGCAGAAAACGCGAACCTTCCACACCTGCAAAAATCGCTTACGGTTTATTGATCACCGGAATCTCTGCACTGGTTATGGTGATGGCTGTTTGGAGTGTTGACATTCACGATGAAAAAGCATCTTCCTGGTGGCTCTTTGCCTCATACGGTGTGATTACCATTGGTGAATTATTCCTTTCTCCGATGGGACTTTCCCTTGTTTCGAAATTATCGCCTCCACGTTTAACTGCTTTAATGATGGGAGGTTGGTTCCTTTCTACTTCGGTTGGAAATAAACTCTCGGGTATGCTTGGCGGATTGTGGGAAGGTATTGATAACAAAGCCAATTACTTCTTCATCAATTTTGCCTTGTGTGCACTTGCCTTTGTGCTGCTTTTCTCCCAACTCAAGTGGCTGAAAAAAACCATGCAGGACAAAAACATTTTCTAAAAACTACCCTTTCCTAGAAATATCCCGGCTATTTGTCGGGATTTTCTATTTTTAGACCTTATAAAACTTCAACATGAGCCAACCAAAAACAATTGAAGAGATTCAAAATTTTAAGGGACAGTATCCTGTCCAGATTTGGTATCTCTTTCTCACAGAAATGTGGGAGCGCTTTTCCTTCTACGGAATGCGCGGTATGCTAACCGTCTTCATGGTAACCCAATTATTTTTTCCGGAAGATGATGCCAACCTAAAATACGGTGCCATTCAGGCCTTCGTATATGCTTTCACTTTTATTGGCGGTTTATTTGCGGATAAAATTCTAGGTTTCAAAAAATCACTTTTTTGGGGCGGAACCCTGATGATTTTGGGGTCACTAATTTTGGCCATTTCTCCTAAAGATTTATTCTTCATCGGAATTAGCTTTACTGTAATTGGAACAGGCTTTTTTAAACCCAACATTTCCACCATGGTAGGGGCACTTTATAAAGAGGGTGATACCCGCCGCGACGCCGGATTTGGATTGTTCTACACAGGGATCAACCTTGGAGCATTGCTTGGAGGTATTCTTTGTGTTTATGTAGGTAAATACCATAGC
>JBIKKU010000255.1:0-4648 GCA_044360245.1 Flavobacteriales bacterium
TTCCGATCCCTATGTTTCTTACAGCAGATGGTTTGCCAATTATGTCGGAACAGCCCCGGGTAACGACACGATGAAAGTCTTGCTCAGCAATGGAATCACTACGGTTGAATTGGAACAAATTCATGTTGGAAATACGCTCAATTCTTCCTGGTTGGAAGTCACTTTTCAAGTGAATGCTTTTATCACGCCGACAGCAACGATGCAATTGATTTTTTCGGCAGAAGATAACAGCGCTGCGGGTGCGAGCATGTTTGAAGTGGGAGTCGATAAATTTTATACTTCGGAAGGAAATGTTTTGGGCAACGATGTGATACCATCTTCCGATCATCTTGTACTGTATCCAAATCCTGCAAGTGCCTATTTTATGCTCGATGTGAATATCGAAAAACCAACCTTGGTGGAAATTACCGATTTGCATGGTAGAGTAGTGCAAACGACGATGCTCAGTGCTAATTTTCAGGAAATTCATGTGGAAAATCTGGCTCCAGGGCTATATTTTGTGCGGGTTCCGGAATTGGGTCAGGTTACAACACTTATTCGCAGATAGGCGGTAATTTTTGCTTATTTTTGGGGACTAATTTCTACACATGTCCTCCACACTTTTCAGCGATTTCAAAGCGAATGATCTTCAGGATTGGATTGCAGCTTTGAATAAGGAATTAAAGGGAAAAGATTACCGAGAAGCACTGGTGCATGAAAACCTCGCCGGAATTTCCATTTCTCCTGTTTATCCCAATACTCTTGAATTTGCACATGATGTAACCGGAAAGTTTCCCTACCGCAGAGGTGCCGGACTTGAAGGTAATCCTGCGGGAATTATCGAGCGGGTTGATGTTGGGACAGATGTGCAAAAGGCAAATGCAGCGGCTCTCGAAGCACTGATGGCAGGAGCTGACCACCTTCGTTTTCAGGGTGATTTTGATATTGCTCAACTGGGTGTTCTGATGAAGGATATTCGTTTTGACTGCATTGGCGTAACCTTTAGTGGACATGCTCAACCTCTTGCTTTGTATGATGCCTACTTAAACCTGGCTTTGCAATTCGAATACGATTTGAAAGCTTTGCGTTTGTTGATAGCTGTTGATCCGTTGCGTGATGTGTTAGAGGGAAAAAATGCATCTGACCTTTCAGCGTATGTAAAAAAATTGCGTCGCGATACGCCCTTTGTGCAAGGATTTGAAATTGATTTATGTTTGGTCCAGGAAGCGGGAATGAATCCCGTGCACGAATTGGCTTATGCTTTGGCTGCAGGAAATCATTATTTGAATGTGCTTGTTGAAGCCGGATTTACGGTAGATGAAGCTGCTGCACAATTGTCATTTCGTACGGCACTTGGTCCGGATTTCTTCCTCGAAATCGCCAAAATTCGCGCACTTCGCGTGTTGTGGTCAAATGTGGTTCGCGCTTGGAAACCAACGCACGCTTGTAGTGCTAACACCAGAATTGATGCCGTAAACTCCATGTTGTACATGGCTGCTGCAGATGTGCATACCAATTTACTTCGCGCTACTTCGGCTGCATTTGCGGCATGGACAGCAGGTGCCAACCATATTGAAGTATTGCCCTATGATGCTGCCATCGAAGAAAAAGATCCTTCCGCACAGCGCTATGCCCGAAATATTTCTTTGTTGCTTCGGGATGAATCGCATTTGAATGAAGTGGCTGATCCAGCAGGTGGTTCCATGTATGTGGAATACCTCAGCAATTCCTTGTCCGAAAAAGCATGGAAAATTTTTCAGCAATGCGATGGTGAAGGCGGTGTGCAATCGTGGATCGACAACGGAACGTGGCAATTTCTTGCAAGTACCGATTTTTCTGTGCTTTCCGAGAAAATGGAAAAAACTGAATTGCGCATGATCGGTGTCAATAAATACCCGAACAAAAACGAAAAAGCATTTACTCCGTCGAAATTAAAATCGCTTCCCGGAGCAAAATTAATGCGACAACAATTGGCTTTGTTGAAACCCAAAACTGTGTGACATGAAACCTGATTTCTCCAATATACCCCTTCAGTTGCATGCGGATTCCACCGTAGTGCAGGAAGATTCAACCAAATTTTGGGAAACACCCGAGCACATCAAAGTGAAAGGTGTTTATACTCCATCGGATATGAAAGGTTTGCAGCATTTGGCCTATGCAGCGGGATTACCGCCTTATTTGCGTGGACCATATGCAAGTATGTACAGCATCAGACCGTGGACCATTCGTCAGTATGCCGGATTCTCAACCGCTGAAGAATCCAATGCCTTTTACCGTCGCAATCTTGCAGCGGGACAAAAAGGTTTGAGTGTGGCTTTCGATTTGGCTACCCATCGCGGATACGACAGCGATCACCAACGCGTGAAAGGAGACGTCGGTAAAGCAGGTGTTGCGATCGATTCGATTCTCGATATGAAAATTCTTTTCGATCAGATTCCCTTGAATGAAATGTCGGTTTCGATGACCATGAACGGAGCAGTGCTTCCCATCATGGCATTTTATATTGTTGCCGCAGAAGAGCAAGGAGTGAAGCAAGAAGAACTTTCAGGAACTATTCAGAACGATATCCTCAAAGAATTCATGGTGCGCAATACCTACATCTATCCACCACTTCCATCCATGCGCATCATTGGCGATATTTTTCGCTATACCTCTCAGTACATGCCCAAATTCAACAGCATCAGTATTTCCGGATACCACATGCAAGAAGCAGGAGCAACTGCAGATATTGAATTGTCTTATACTCTTGCCGATGGATTGGAATACTTGCGTACCGGAATGGAAGCGGGATTGGACATCGATGATTTTGCACCTCGTTTGTCGTTCTTTTGGGCCATTGGTATGAATCCGTTTATGGAGATTGCCAAAATGCGCGCTGCACGAATGTTGTGGAGTAAAATTGTTGCACAGTTCAATCCGAAAAATCCAAAGTCGCTGGCCTTGCGAACGCATTGTCAGACTTCGGGTTGGAGTCTCACCGAACAAGATCCTTTCAACAATGTTGCCAGAACCTGCATTGAAGCGATGGCTGCTGCGTTTGGTGGAACGCAATCTTTACACACCAATGCACTCGATGAAGCCATTGCATTGCCTACCGATTTTTCGGCACGTATTGCACGTAATACACAAATCTACTTGCAGGAAGAAACACATATATGCGAAGTAGTTGATCCTTGGGGTGGCTCGTATTACATCGAACAACTTACCAAGGACCTTGCAGAAAAAGCATGGAGCCTTATTGAAGAAGTGGAAGCATTAGGAGGAATGGCGAAAGCTATTGAAACCGGACTTCCCAAAATGCGCATTGAGGAAGCAGCTGCGCGAAAACAAGCCCGCATCGACAGTGGAAAAGAAATTATTGTTGGTGTAAATGCATACACCGTTCAGGATGATGCGAAAATTGAAATTTTGGAAGTGGACAATGTAAAAGTCCGCGATGCCCAAATAGCTCGTCTGGAAGAATTAAAGCGCAACCGTGATGCGGCAAAAGTGGAAGCTGCATTAACTGCGCTTGAAAATGCGGCGAAAGAAGGAAATGGAAATTTGTTGGAACTGGCGGTGAATGCTGCGCGTGAACGTGCCACATTGGGAGAAATTTCCTTTGCATTGGAAAAAGTTTACGGTCGTTATAAAGCACAAATCCGCTCCATTTCCGGAGTTTATTCTGCCGAAGCTATGGAAGATCAATCCTTCAAAAAAGCACAAGAACTGGCCGATCAATTTGCAGCAAAAGAAGGAAGACGTCCGCGTATTCTTGTTGCTAAACTCGGACAAGACGGTCACGACCGCGGTGCGAAAGTTATATCCACTTCCTTTGCCGATATTGGATTTGATGTCGACATAGGACCACTCTTCCAAACACCTTCCGAAGCAGCAAAACAGGCCGTGGAAAATGATGTGCATATACTGGGTGTTTCCTCACTCGCTGCGGGACATAAAACGCTTGTTCCCGAAGTCATTTCCGAATTGCAAAAACTCGGTAGAGAAGATATCATGGTGATTGCCGGAGGGGTTATTCCGCAACAGGATTATCAGTTTTTATTTGATGCCGGTGTTGCCGCGGTGTTCGGACCCGGTACCAAAATTCCGGAAGCTGCTATTGATGTGTTAAACATCTTACTCGATGAAAGAAGTAACTAAGGTTGCCGCAGGTTTAGGTACATTCAAATTAGGTCCGCTTGAATTTGAATGGGCGATGGTGGTGAAAATTATCGTTATCATTTTCGTAGCGATAGTAGCATCGGCCATTGTAAGAGCCTTAATCAATCGATTTATCCGCACTTCTTCGCAAGTGTTGAAAGTGGATACCACGCGATTGAAATTCATGCGCAATGCGTTAACGGCTATCATCTGGACCATGGCAGTTATTGGAATCATTCATTCCATTCCACCTTTAAGGACTTTGTCCATGACCTTACTTGCCGGTGCGGGGATTTTTGCTGCAGTATTGGGATTTGCCTCACAGCAAGCATTTTCCAATATCATCAGTGGAATATTTGTGGTATTGTCTCGACCTTTTCGTGTGGGTGATGTGATTCGTGTTGGTCGCGATACCGGTCCCGGAAATGATATTACAGGAACGGTGGAAGATATCACGCTGCGTCATACCATCATTCGGGATTTTCAAAACCGTCGCATTGTTATTCCCAATTCACTTATCAATGCTGAG
>JBIKKU010000256.1:0-4623 GCA_044360245.1 Flavobacteriales bacterium
TAAGTAATGTTGCTCTAAGTATGCTCGCGGGAATTTTTGCTGTTTGGATGCTCTGGAAATAATCAGGCATCGAATTCCGAATACATCTTATCCAATACCTTGCATTCGTTTTCCCAGGTTAAAGATTGGGTTGCGCGTTTGCAGTTTTCACGGAACATTTCCATTTGAATGTCATCCGAAAAAGTTTGGCGTATTAGTGCAGCGATTTTTTCCGGATCGTGCGTCGCAGTTATAACCCCCACGCAATGCTCACGCACAATTTTCCCTACTTCCGGTAAATCCGAAGAAAGCACAGGAATACCTGCGTGAATAAAATCAAATAATTTATTGGGAAGTGAGAATTTGTAATTGATGTTGTTGGCTTTGTCGAGTGTTATACCCATGTCGGCGTTTTGGGTGAACTCCATCAATTCCGAATAAGGCATGCGTGAATAAAATTTTACTCTATCGTTGAGTTGATCTCGCACAACCATGTCTTTCAATTGTGGTACAACATCTCCATCTCCACAAATGAGCAATAAAAAGCCATCCAGGTATTTCATGGCACTTACCATTTCTTCATTTCCGCGGTGAATGTTAATGCCTGCGCCCTGAATGATCAGTATTTTTTTGTCCTCCGGTAAACCCAAATCAGACCTTGTTTTCGTTTTTTTCAATTGGCGTAAGGGAGGAATGTTTCGGACTACAAATAAATTTTTACCGTATTTTTTTTCATACAATCCGGCAATACTTTCATTCACCGTGCTGATGATTTGTAATTTGGGGAAAATTCTTTTTTCAATGCCTTCCCAGAATTTTTGCACACGCGGACGATGTATCAATTCAGGTACCTCCGTGAAATATTCATGCGAATCGTACACCAGTTTTTTACCCCGGAATTTGGATGCACGGTAACAGGCCAACAAAGTATCTAAATCATTGGCAACCACCAGGTCATATTTTGAGAAAAGCAAAAAGAAAAACAATCGCAAATTGAAAGCGGCATAAAACAAAGCACCTTTTTCGAAAAGCAATTTCATGCGTCGCGTAAGGTAGGGACGAACATCTATGTCCGGACTCATCTTTCTTTTTCTGCCAACCAACAAAACATCATGCCCACGCTCGTGCAGAAACATACAAACCTTATGCACCCTTTGGTCGGTTACAAGGTCGTTCGTGACGGTCACGATAATGCGTTGCTTAGTCATGCCCTAAAAATACGGAATTCTATCCGCCTACGGTATTTACCGTAATTATTAATGCTTCAGCGCTCGCCCTTGATGAATGCTTATCTTTAAGTGTCCTTATCTACATAGCAATGAAGCAGTGTTTTTTATTTTTCGTTTGTTTTGTTTTTAGTCTGTTTGTTCAGGCTACTGAAATTCCCTTGGCCATCAAAAAAGCCAAATCACTCGCCCTAAAAGAACCCGAAAAAGCATTGGATACTTTTTTGTCGGCGATATACCAAAAAGGGAATACTCCTGTTCCGCAAAATGAGGATAGCATGATGCTGCATGCAGGAGAGGCCTTTCAGCGCATGATTGAAACGGAGGATACTTATGCCTGGGAAATTGCCTCCGGACTTTTGGAACTGCGCGATATTTCTGCAAAACGCGGATATGATGATCCCTATGCCATGAACTACCAATTGCTGTATATGAGTTGCGCAAGAGATTGGTCTAGTCTTGAAGACACCGATGCTGACTTTATTGATATTTTATGGACAGAAAATCCTTTGCTGATTAAATTCTACAGCGATCAATCGGAATGGAACGCATACGATGAGCGTGTTTTTCAAGGTCTGGTGAGAGCCTATCATCATCACCGCGACGCTCAATTGTTGTATTCTTTATTCGGATATTTTCACATGCAGGAATATTTGGAGCATTCACCTTCCTTTTTAAATGCATTAAAAGACCCGAATACATTTGACCGCATAGAACTTTCGTTTGATGTAGATTCCATTGTTTATTTTCCGGAATCCTACAGAAAAGGGTTAAAGCCTGAATCCTTCTTTTCCTTATGGTCGTTTTGGTTGTCAAGTTGCAATCGTTTCCAATTCAATGAAGCGAATCAAGTGGTGGAATTTATGTTGACTGCAAAAATCCCTTCTGAATTAAAATCAGCCTATGCTTCTTTTTTTAGAGACGTGCTTTTGTTGTCGGATAAATATCCGGATGCAGTTCAGTCAAGCACAAAAGAAAAAGTCTTGAAAAAACTGGGTAAGCTCGAAGGAAATCGAATGTACGAATTGTTGTTTCGTTGCGATTCCGAATATGTGTCGGGAAAAGTCACTTCCGAAAATTTAGATACACTGCAATTGGAATATGCAAAATTTCAAAAGAAAAGAGGTTTTAAAGAAGAGCAATACCTAAGCTATTATTGGTACCAATACGACTTAAAACTGGCTTTGTATGCATTTTCCGCGGGTAAAGTTGAGCAATCCAAGATGCTTTATTCCACAGTGAAATCGAAGTTTCCCATGGATTTGAAAACGGCTTCCGGAATGGGGATTTCCTGGTTGGATTTTTTAAAGGTGCAATTGCATTTTGCCACATTGGCTTCTAAATACAAGGATACCGAAGCTGCAGCATCACATGCGGAATTGGCAGGAAAAATCTTTCAATTGAGTTGTGCTTTAATGTTCAATGATGAAATGGATGCTGGTTCAAACAAAGGGAAAATCAAATATACAGATCAGGAAAAGAAAGAGCTTTTGTTGATTCAACACAGTAAAAAGTTGAATGTATTGTATGCCTTTTTAAAGGACCATGGAGGAAAAAATTTACGAAATCAGCAATTGGATGCTGAACTAAATAAACTTAGCAATTACATTGCCGGAAAAAACAACAGTACCGTGATGGTCGATTTGAATGCAGTATTTCCATGGCATTTTGATGCGGGACAATATGCATCGGTTGATGTATGTATGTCCTTTCTCACCCCTGCTGAATGGGGATATGCCAAAGGGCCATTTTCAGGCGTAGCCCATGCTCTTGTGGACGGAGTAAACCAAGCCGATGTCTACGAAATGGGGCAGTTGGTATATGAGTATTACCTCGGTTTGGGACAAAAAAACAAATGGGAAATTTTCGGTCAAGGTTTAAAAATGGACTTGAGTTTGGATTTTCCTACACGAAATGGTCTTTTTCAATGGTTGGCCATCGATCAATTTCGCGCTAAAATACTTAAGCAAAACGGTAGAAATACCGAATCGGAGTCAATAAAGGCGAGGTATCCGAAAGTCAAATAAAAAAAGAAGGGGCTGCTCCTTGAATTGGTATTACTCGCCAAAGTCTAACCAGTTCTATGATTAACGGACACAGCCCCCAAATGGGTTTCTGAGGTAAATTTCTAAAACTTTGACGAAGTTTTTTGCCTAAGGTTGCATAAAGCACAAAAATTATTTTTTGATCATCTGATGTGCCTTTGCCATTCTTCTTGATATTTGCCCACTTATCAGAATTTGATTATTTTTAAAAATGTTGATATATCAACTATTGATATATCTTATTATGTTTGTCATGGAAAAGCTGAATAACATATTTTTCTACCACCTCGACAGCGCCATTCGCTACTACAGGCAATTCGCGCAGAACAGGTTGAAAGAACTTGGATTCTCCATCACCATCGATCAATGGTTGGTGTTGAAAGTACTGAATGAAGACCCGGATGTCACTCAATCGGAATTGGCCGACAAGGTGTTGAAGGACAAAGCATCGGTGACGAGAATTTTGGATATTCTGGTAGAAGATAAATACCTGAAGCGCGAACAGCATGCCGAAAGCAGACGTCGCTACCAATTGAGCATTACCTCAAAAGGACATCAGGTGTTGAAGGATATTCAGTCGACCGTAGTGAAAAACCGCAAACATGCCTTGCGCGGAGTAACCGATGCAGAATTGGAAATTGCTGAAAAGGTGTTAAAGAAAATTACAATGAATTGTAAACCTGAATAAACTTCGGATGTATTCCGAACCCTGCCAACAATATCCCTCTCGAAGTAGAGCGGGAGGGACTTGTTGGTTCTCTCTCAATATTTTTTAGTGAAACATTTCGGGAATGCCCGAATGGTTTTGGTATGTTTTTAATTGAACTGAGATGAAATCGATCATGCTCTTGATGGCATTGTTATGCCTACATTTTTCCGGATTGACGCAAAACGCAAACATTCGCGGTGTGTTAAAAGATGAAAAGCAAAATGCGCTGCCATTTGCCAATGTATTGTTACTTCATGCAGCTGATTCTTCCTTGGTTAAAGGAGAGACCAGTGCAGAGGACGGAAGTTTTTTATTTTCTGCAATAATGCGAGGTCAATACATTTTGAAAGTTTCAGTGTTGGGAATGTCGCCATTAACGAAATCCATTACCATCGATTCCTTACAGCAAGAAATAGATTTGGGGACACTTACCCTGAACGAATCATCACAGCAATTGGGAGAATTTGTGGTCGCTGCAGAGAAACCTTTTATCGAAAGAGAAGCCGATAAAACCATTGTCAACGTTGAAAACAGTATCGTTCAAAAGGGCGCATCTGTGATGGAAGTGATGGAGAAATTGCCGGGAGTAATTGTTGATCAGGAAGGACGAATCATGATGCGCGGAAAACAAGGTGTCATCATCATGATGGACGGAAAACCCATG
>JBIKKU010000258.1:0-4610 GCA_044360245.1 Flavobacteriales bacterium
TTTCCGATACATTACATTCGATACACTTGGAAAAGAGTTGGATTACATATCCTTCCTCAGTACTTCAGGCGAATTGGTTTATTCTCACATGAACAAGGCCAAGCGTAAGGTTCAGAATTTCAAGGCCGATTGGCGCCAGGGGAAATACCAGACCTTTTACATCAACGGACAAGTGTATGAAGATGGTCAATACATCAATGGAGAACAAGAAGGAAAATGGATGTATTATTATTCTGACGGTACTGTTTTGCGTGAGAGTTATTACAAAGACGGATATCCTGATTCAGTTTGGAAAGACTACCACATCAACGGGAAATTGTCCAGTCAGGTTTCCTATGTAGAAGGAAAAGTGAATGGAGAACAAGTGCTGTATTACGAAGCAGGACAAGTCTCTGCACGCTATACTTATGTCGACAGTGAATTGGAAGGTCCTGCTACCTTCTATTCTCCCGAAGGTGAAGTGATGTATATTTTGAACTACAAAGGGAACATTCTCATTTCAGTAAGTTATTTGCAACAGGATGGAAAAAAGGCACCGGAAATAGTTTTGGGTCACGATCGTAAAACCATTACCACCAATTACAAAAACGGAAAAAAATCTTGCGAATTTTCTGTCAATCGCGGCTTCCTGGATGGTACCAGAACCACATGGTATCCTAACGGACAAGTGATGTCGAAAGAAGAATTTAAAGGAGGAATTCAGGAAGGATTAGAGGAGCGTTTCTTTGCGAACGGGAAAGTGAAATCTAACGAGAATTACCTCTATGGAGATTATCACGGAGTTTGTTTGTATTACGACCAGGCAGGAAATGTGGAACGCGAATTCAATTATTTAAACGGCACTATGCATGGCATTGCGCGTTATTATGAAAAAGGAAAACTGGTGAAAACCAGATGGTATCATGATGGTTGGTATTACAAAGAAGAAAAGAAATAAGTGCATTTTATTTTTGGCCTTGGCATGGATTCCATTCGGACTCCATGCCGGTTCCAAAAAAATGAGTCCTCAAGAGGAACGTGCCTACTTCTCCGGAAAATACCCGGGTAAAATGGTGGTGTGTGTAAAGAAATCTCAGGATGCTGTTATTTCCTATAACAAAAAGGGTGAGCTGGTGGTCAATACCAAACACTATCAGGAATTATTGATTCTCGACGATAAAATTGGACAAGAACTAGCCGAGGTGAAATTCCCAAGTTCAAGCTTTTTTAAAGCCTACGATATGTTGGCCTATTCACTTGTTCCAAAGGGTTCGTCCTATTCCAAAAAAACGGCACCTAAGCCTTTGGAGACAAAAGAATTGGGAGGTTCGGTTTTCCACGATGATCAGGTCATTTACGCAACACATTATCCCATCATCACCAATGGAACCAAACTGGTAGAACAGTATTCGGACGAATTATCCGAACCGCATTTTTTTGGTGGTTTTTATTTCGATATGTGGGGTATTCCGGTGGAAGAAGCACGTTTTAGTGTTCGGGTTCCTGAAGGCATAAAACTGATTTTTTCACGCTTTAATATCGATGAGTCCAAATTGGAATTCGCTGAAAAGAAAAATTCCGACGGAAGCATCAGTTACACGTTCACCATGCGCTCGCTTCCTGATTTCCGCCGTGAAGATTGGGCGCCATCCTACCGTCATATTGCTCCACACCTGATTATGCGAATCGCAGAAATTACCAAGGATGGAAAAACAGAACCCTATTTGGGTAATGTCAACGACTTACACAATTGGTACGTTCATTTCGTTGAACAGGTCAATCAGAGCAATCATCCCGAATTGGATTCTTTGGCAAAAACATTAACTGCACATGCAAAGTCCGATGAAGAAAAAGTTCGCAATGTGTATTATTGGGTACAATCCAACATCAAATACATAGCCTTCGAAGATGGTTTGGGTGGTTTTGTTCCAAGGAATGCAGGCGATATTTATTCCAAGCGATTTGGAGATTGTAAAGACATGTCCAGCATCATGCACCAAATGCTTACCGTAGCCGGTGTAAAAGTTTACCTCACCTGGATTGGAACAAGAGATATCCCTTACACCTACGAACAAGTACCTTCGCCATTTAGCGATAACCACATGATTCTATCCTGGCACAACGGAAAAGAATGGGTTTTTGTAGATGGTACCTCAACGTTCAATACTTATGGAATGCCCTCTTCTTTTATTCAGGGAAAAGAGGCATTAATCCATTTGGGAGAAGACAAGTTTGAAGTGGTTAAAGTCCCGGAAATAAAAGCCTTAAACAATTCTGTTACCGATTCATGTGTTTTTTCGGTGAAAGATGGTGTTCTGGTTGGAAAAGGAAAGACCAGCTATATTGGGTATTACCGCCAAGCGATCAATAATCGATTGGAAGGGAAATTGCAAAAGGAAATCGAAGAGTATTTCTCTTTAGCCCTGCAAAAGGGAAACAACAAGTTTGTGCTTGAAAATTTCAAACTCCAAAATTTTGGTGATCGTGATAAAATCCTTGAAGCGAATTATGAATTTAATGTTCGCGATTATGTTACTGTTCGTGGTGAAGAGGTTTTTGTGAATTTGCATCTCAATCGCAGGATTCTTGATGAAGCATTGAAACCCGACCGTAAATATGCCATGGAAAGGAAATTTGCAACGGCAGATATTTGGCACTATGTATTTGTAATACCCGCGGGGTATGAATGCAGCGTATTGCCCGATGATAGCGCTTATCAGGGAGAAAAATTTTCATTTTCCGTTAGCTATAAACGTGATGGAAATCGCATTGTCATGGAACTTTCTTATATTAATGACTTCGTAAGTCTTGCTCCATCCTATTTTCCGGAATGGAACAAAATGATCGGTCAAATCAATACTGCATTTAAACATTCAATCATCTTAAAAAAAATAAAATGAAAATATTAAAAAATCTGGTTCTCACAGGTCTCGCTCTATTTAGCGGCGTGGTATCAAGTTTTGCGCAAGACACTTATTACAAAGACTACGATTGGGAACCTAATCCTAAAATTTCCAATGTAGTTCAGAAGGATACTTCCGAAAAGGAAATTGTGATTCTGGATAAAAGTTCGAAAGAGTATTTCATGGAAGAAGTTCAGGGGTATAATCGTGAATACGAATATTACCTTGTACACCGTCGCATTAAAGTAATGTCGGATGAGGCCATTGAAAAAAACAACAAAGTGTATGTGCCTTCTTACTATGAATCAAAAGTGCTTAAACTCAAAGCACGCTTGATTCATGCCAATGGTAAAGTGGTAGAAATGGATGAGGACGATATCATTGAAGCCAACGATGAAAAAACCGGATCCACGTACAAGTATTTTGCCATGGAAGGTGTTCAGAAGGGCGATGAAATCGAATACCTGTTTTATATCCGACGCAACAATGGTTATTTTGGTTTGCGTGGTCGTGTGTTGTACTTGCAGGAAGAATTACCAATCCGTCACATGGAGTTCGATTTGATTGTTCCCGACATCATCACACTCAAAACTAAAAGCATCAATAATTTACCTGCCATGCGCACCGATAGTTCGGTAAACGATCGCGTAAGGTATTTTGTGACCGTTGATAATGTAAGTGCATTTGAATCCGAAGAATATGCTATCCAAGATCCTATGAAAATGGGGGTGGTTTACAAATGGGGGGAATATAAACCCACCGAGAGAAAAAATATTGTCAATTATTCCGACATCGCTGCGGAGGAGTTTGATGGAATTATGGGTACCACCGGGTCGAATGCAAAGTTTGGCTACAACAAGAGTAAAAGTGCAGTTGCCAAAATGTTGAAGGCACTCAAGTTAATGCCCGAAGATGATGAAAAAACGAAGGTTCAGAAGCTCGAGTACTTCATCAAAAAGAATACCTCAATGGCGCTCGATTTTAGCATGTTTGGTTTCTCATTTGAGTTAAAGCCACAGCCATGGAGCAAACGTATTGCCACGGCATTGGATAAAGACTCCACCACAAAAATGTATCTCTCGGTCGACGAAATGATCACACTTTTCGTGTTTTCATTGCACAACATGGGGATTGAATACAATCTGGTATTTACGACCAATCGTTTTGAGTCGAGATTCGACAAAGATTTTGAAGCGCAATGTTATGTTCAGGAATGCCTCATTTATCTTCCGCAGTTGAAAATGTATATCGATCCAACAGACTTGGACGTGCGTGGTGAATTTTTCAATCATGGGTTTTACAATAACTACGGATTATTTGTCATTCCTGTAAATACCGGTGGTATAAATACAGCTATTGCCAAAGTCAATTTCATCCAGCCTTTATCGGAGAAAAAAACAACCGATTCATTGGTGTTGAATTGCGCGCTAACAAGCGATTTTTCCAAGCTCTCCATCAATTACCGCAGAACGCAAAGAGGCTGGTACGCAGTAGGTGTGCAAGCTGCTTATGATAAATTGGACAAAGAAGACAAAGCAAGTTTCGAAGAACGTTTTACCACATTCCTCACCGACAATCCCAATGAAGTCAATTCACAAACCATCGAAAATTCAGGAACCAACAGCATTGGTAAACCCTTTATTTCAGGAGCTACACTCGAAGTAGCCAAGTTTGTGGAAGTTGCGGAGAAAAAATACCTCATCAAATTGGGAGAATTGATTGGTCCAC
>JBIKKU010000259.1:0-4602 GCA_044360245.1 Flavobacteriales bacterium
CTTCACGATTGATATGGCCATAAGGATCGACAGTAACATTGGTAGCGGTGCTGTACCACACGTCTTTTTGTCCGGTGATTTTGCAAATCAAATCACGCAAAGGTTGAACAGTTGTTCGGTCTTCAGCCCAAATATCCGATACATTGTGGTTATCAGAAACACACCACACTGCATTTTGTAAAGTGCCATTGTCGAATGATTTTCCATTGAGGAATGCGGCGAGTTCTTTTAATTTCGGATTTGGATGTGAGGCGTATTTAAAACCAATGTTTCCCTGAGGAGAACGATCGCTTGCTTGACAGCAAAAACCGCTGACATTTGCCCATCTTGTTGCTTTCGGTGCAATGGCCAAGATTTGATCTTGTACAACAAAAATATCTTGCATGCCTTCATCATCCGGATGAAAAACAGAACCTGCCGGAATTTTTACGGAAAGTGATTTTCCTGTTGTGTTGGAGAGTGAAAGGGTAATGACTTCACCTGAGTATCCACCCAATCCTTTGGCTTCCATTTTGACCAATTGTTGTTGTAGCGCATCTTCCAATTTAATTTCTTGCGTTGCCGGAGCAAAGGGAAAAGAAAAAGTTGATCCGAAAATCCACATCAGTGCTAAGTTCATACTGCTCATAAATCTTCCTTTTTTTGATTATAAGTAAAAGCCCGGAATTGGTTACAGTCATTTTAAGCATGGAATTAGCCCCTGAAAATGCTGATAATGGTCAGTTTTATACCCTCGAAAAGTGTGATAGATATCAGGGGTGTATTCGTGCTTTCCTTGTGAATAATGGGTTTCCGCGCAATTGATTTATTTAGAACGGGTCTAAACAATGGTTTTGACAATTCCATGACAATTCGACCCTTGCCATTGCTGAAATTTGAGATACAAAAAAACGACACCGTGAAGCATTTCAGAGCGATCGCCATTACACACAAGAAGGCGAAATTGGAGGACATCGGCCAGTTTCACATCGAAGATAGTCAACAAGAAAGTCGTCTGCAAAGCCTTAAGGCCAATTGTGGATTGGAAGAGTTGATGTATTTGTCTACTTGCAACCGCGTTGAATTTTATTTTGTTTCTACCGGAAATGTTCATGAAGAAGATTTCTTAATTGAATTTTTCCATGCCTTCAATCCGGGTTGGAGTGAAACCCAACTTCAGAAGGCCATCATGATTGCTGAATATTACAAAGGCGATGAAGCTATTCGTCATGTTTTTAATGTGGCCTCTTCACTCGACTCCATGGTCATTGGCGAACGTGAGATCATTACGCAAGTGCGCAGTTCTTATGAGAAGTCACAAAAAATGGGACTTACCGGCGACACCATTCGCTTGGTGATGAAGAAAACTGTTGAAGCTGCTAAAGAAGTGTATACCCACACCGAAATCGCTGCAAAGCCCGTGAGTGTTGTTTCCCTCGCATACCGCAAATTGCGCGACATGAATGTGAGTGATGATGCACGTATTTTATTTGTGGGTGCCGGTCAGACCAATACCACCATGGCGAAATTTTTAGTGAAGCATGGTTTCAAAAATTTCCTGGTCTTCAATCGTTCGGTTGGAAATGGTTTGGCACTTGCCAACGAATTGAAATGTGAGTTGAAAGAGCTCAAAGATTTGGGTAAATACAAAGGCGGATTTGATGTCATCATTACTTGCACCGCATCTTCCGAACCCATTATTACTCCTGAGGTTTATGATAGCCTGCTCAATGGCGACACCCATGCAAAAATTGTTGTGGATCTTGCCATTCCGAATGATTTCGATACGCGCATTCTGGCAGTACATAAAGTAAAAGTGATCAACGTAGAAAACCTCAAAGAAGAGGCTGAGTTGAATCTGCGTGAACGTGAAAAAGAACTCACCCGTTGCAATGCCATCATCGATCGTTTGATGGATGAGTTCAAAGAAGTTTATCGTGCTCGTCAGGTGGAACGCGCCATGGCCGAAGTTCCTACAAAAATGAAAGAGATTAAAGATGTTGCCTTGAGTTCCATTTTTGCCAAAGAAATTGCATCTATGGATGCCAATTCGCGTGAGGTGATGGATAAAGTAATTGCTTATCTGGAGAAAAAATACATTTCCGTACCGATGAAAATGGCAAAAGAGATATTGCTGGAAGGACCCAAGAGCAACGTTGTTGTCGAAAAAGAACACAGCGACAGCATGCATTGATTTTTTTCCCTGACAATGAATTTTTAACTTTCCCCTTCCATTCAAAACCCGGAAGGGGATTTCTTTTTATGAAAAACATCATCATCGGATCAAGAGGAAGTGAGCTGGCTTTGTGGCAAGCGAATTTTGTGCAATTGGAATTGCGTCGTATTGGCATAGAATCTACCATCGAAATCATTAAAACACAAGGTGACCAAATTCAGCACTTGAGTTTTGATAAAATGGAAGGCAAAGGCTTTTTCACCAAAGAAATTGAAGAGGCATTGTTGTCTAAAAAAATCGATTTGGCTGTGCATTCACATAAAGATCTCGAAACCGATCCTGTTCCGGGATTGCATGTGGCAGCTGTTTCTTACCGCGAAGATCCTGCAGATTTATTGCTGATTCGTAAAACACATTATGTAGTCAAAGAAGAATTCGGTTTGGCTAAGAATGCCGTGGTGGGTACATCCTCTGCCCGACGAAAAGCACAATTGTTGTCGCATCGTCCGGATATTGAAATCAAAGATTTGCGAGGGAATGTTCCAACACGAATTCAAAAATTAAGAGATGGAATTTACGATGCCATCCTTTTGGCCAAAGCAGGCGTAGAGCGTTTGCAAATCGATTTGAATGAGTTCCACGTTGAACAATTAGATCCTCGCATATTTGTGCCTGCACCTGCACAAGGTGTGTTGGCATTGCAAGTACGTGAAGAAGATAAAGCATTGATTGCTGCCATGCAAAAAATGAATCATCCGGATGTTGCACAATGCATCGGTTCCGAAAGGTTTATTCTCAATCAACTTAAAGGCGGTTGTCAGTTACCCATGGGAGCCTATTGCAAAGAGGAGAACGGAACATTTCGTTTATGGACTTCCGTGGCGCCGGAGTGGAATAAAATCCCGAAGCGTTTATACCTCGAAGGAAGCGAACCAAAGGCACTGGCTGAAAAAGCCTTGAAACTCCTTCAGAATACTAGCGTTAAGCGCATTTTTATTTCGCGTAATTTAAAAACGGGAGATTATTTCTACCGCGCATTATCAGCCTTGAAACACGAGGTAATGGGTGTTTCCATGACAAGGTACCAGGTTGTTCCTTTTATTGGCATTCCTGATTGCGATTGGATTTTCTTTTCCTCTAAAAATTGCGTGAAATATTTTTTCGATCAAAAACCGGAAATCCCCAAAAACGTAAAAATTGGAAGCATTGGTGGTGCAACAGCATTGGCATTGAAAAAGCGCGGAGTAGTTTCTGATTTTACGGGTGAATCAAATGATACGGTAGAAATCGGGAAACAATTCGCTGCTTTGGCTGCAGGATCACATGTGTTATTCCCACAATCCACTGCAAGTTTTCGTACCGTTCAAAAACAGTTTTCCGATCAGAAAAACCTTACGGATATGGTGGTGTACGATACCATTCCGGATGAAGATGCCATTATACCTGAGGCAGATATTCTGGTGTTTACATCGCCTACCAATGCCATGATTTACCTCCGAAGAAAAAAAATTACACCTGAACAAAAGGTGATTGCCATCGGAAAATCTACTGCCGAAGAACTTCGAAACCATGGAATAAATGAAATTATTTTGCCATGGAATACATCCGAATTGGCCATGGCAGATGCAGTCTGTTCAATTGATTGACCATGGAAGTGAAAGGTATTTTTCTGCGTTTGTCGGACCTTGGGAGAAAGGCTCCCGAAGATCCGCATGAGCGGAGGATGTACCGTGCCGCAAATTTATTCATCATCAATGCCATTTTCTGGATGTTGGTATCGGTGGTGGTGGATTATTTTGATGGTGGACCATTTCCGAACCTTGGCAGTTTTGTCATTCCCGGCATCGCCCTTTTTAATCTTGTTCCGCTTTACCTGAATTTCAGAGGGAAAACGGCTTTCGCGCTAACCCTGTTGAATTTGGTAAGTTGTTCCGTGCTCACGTTTTTTTCCATTCGCGATGGAGAAGAATCGGCGGTGCATTTGCATTTTATTTCTGCTATTGTTGGCACAACCGTAATGTTCAATCACCGTGATTACCGAAAGGAATTGATGCTGAACCTTGCCTTTTTGTTCGTCGGGATTTGCATTACGTTTACCGGTTACGCTTTGGATTGGCCACATATTGAAATGACGGCAGATGAATTAAGCAATGCCCGGTCCATGCATTTTTTAATTGTTGCTTTTGTTGCTGTTTTCTTTTCGGTGGTTGTGGTGAATACTTTTCAGCAACAACAAAAAGAACTTCAAAAGGCTTTAAAAGAAAAGGATTTATTGCTCTCGGAAGTATTGCATCGCGTGAAAAACAATATGGCTGTCATCATCAGTTTGCTCAACTTGAAAAAAAACATGTCCAATGATGAAGAAACCGTAGAAGCGCTTGAACAATGCCGAATGCGAGTGATGTCGATGGCCATGGTGCAACAACGCATTTACAATACCAAATCGT
>JBIKKU010000260.1:0-4589 GCA_044360245.1 Flavobacteriales bacterium
TGACTCTTTCAGTATTTCAATTTATGATAGATGGGGACAACGTGTTTTTAATTCTACGGATCCAACAGATACTTGGGATGGAACCTTTAACGGAAAAGCTTTGAATTCGGGGGTATTCGCTTACCGTGTGTATGTTGTGTTGCTCGATGGAACAGAAGTTTCGCAAAGCGGAAATATTACTTTAATGCGTTGATGTATGTGCAGAAGAATTTTATTTATCGCTTTAAGCTTTTTGGCTTTGCAGGGTTTTGCGCAGGACATCCATTTCTCGCAAGTCATCAATAATCCTTTGCACATCAATCCGGCCAATGCCGGAGGTTATGATGGATATGAAAGGCTTGTATTGAATTACCGAAATCAATGGTCGGTGGTTGGTTCAAAATTCAATACCATGGGATTTAGTTTTGACCTTCCCATGTTTCAAAGTCGCAAAAGAGACAAAGCTTATTTAGGCGCAGGATTAACCTTTTTTTCGGATAAAGCCGGTGATGCAAAATTCGGAATTTCACAAGGAGCGCTTTCGCTATCAGGGATTGCACCATTCAATGCAGAGAACAGATTTGTTGCCGGAATTCAAATTGGATACGGACAACGTTCTGCAGATATTTCTAAACTGAGTTTTGGCTCGCAGTTCAATGGACAAGAATTCGATCCGAACATTTCTTCGGGGGAAGGAAATAATTTGAATTCCTTTGGATACATGGATCTTGCTGCAGGAATACGTTATGAGTATGCAGGTAAATCAGAGCATATTCAAGGATTTGATATCAGCAATATTTCGATTGGTGCAGCGATGTATCACTTGAATCAACCGCAAATGAAATACTTATCGGGAGGCTCAGAAAAACTCAACAGAAAAATTGTCGTACATGGTGAAGCTCAAATTGATTTGCCAAATACATCGTGGGGCTTGGTTCCTTTCTTTGCTGTTTTCCGCCAGGGTTCTCTGAGTGAAAACAACATAGGAGCTTTGTTGCGTTATGAATTAGGATCGGGTACAAAGATTACCGGACTTAAAACAGAGTCTGCCATTTACGGCGGAATTCAATGGCGCACGGGTGATGCATTCATTCCATATGTCATGTATCAGTTTGGAAGTTTTTCACTTGGAGCGTCTTACGATTACAACTATTCGACACTTAAAAAATCCAGTCGTGGCGTTGGCGGATTTGAAATTTCGCTGAAGTACCACAACATTCGCGGTGCCTTGTTTACACAACGTTCCGGAAGCAGGTTCTACCAATAAACGGATTTTCCCCACCGGGATGTTTGTTTTTTCTTCCTTGCAGAAATAAGCTTGAGCTGTTTAAGGCCTATTTTCGTGTATGGATTTTTCTTTCCTGAATTCAGCAAAGCATAAGATTTTGATAGCTGTTTTATCGCTGTCCTTTTTGTGTTGTTTGTTTATCACCCAAAAAGCATGGATTCCCGAAGGGGTTGATTATCCAAGGGTTTCCATGATTCCTTCCTTCGAACTCAACTTGAGTGTTTCTATATTAACCGCAATGTTTTGGCTTTCGGTTTTGTCGCTTATTGGCTTATGGTTTGAGCGGTTTTCAAAAATTGCATTTATCGTTTTTAGTCTCATGATGTTGTTGTTTTTCCTCGACAGCATCGATCGTTTTCAACCTTGGTTTTTTATTCATTATCCGATGCTTGCGGCGCTTGTTTTTATGGGTGCCCGATCTATTCCAATGCTTCAATGGGGAATGGCATTTATGTATTTCTGGGGTGGAGTACAAAAACTCAATCTCAATTTCGCATGGGAAGTTTTTCCTTATTTCATGGGACCATTCGGCTTAAATGAAAACTTTTATTTAGACCCCCATGAAATTGGTACTGTTGCATTACCGGCGATAAATCATTTGGCTTGGGTAATTCCGATTGCAGAAATTTTTACCGCAATAGCTTTGTTTATTCCCCGCTATCGGAAGTTGGCCATTGGACTAGCTGTTTTTACCCATTTATTCATTCTATACACACTTGGTCCATTGGGCAGGAATTGGAACTCAGTCGTGTGGGTGTGGAATATTGAATTGATTCTTTTGGTGATGCTTTTGTTTCGCCATGAACAAAAAAACTTCAGGGAACATTTTGGGAACCTTAAGGCAGGAATTCAAAACAAGTCTTATGTATTAATCATGGGAGTTTTTCCGGTGTTCTGGTATTTTGGTTTTTGGCCGCACGCTTTATCTTACCATTTGTATTCAGGATATAATCCGCAAATTAATTTCTGGTTCAGCGAATCTTCGAGTGTTAAATTGGAAGAAACCGATTCTACTGTAACCGATATCGATTTCAACGGAGTGTCGCCAAGAATTTTAGAAACGCGATGGATTGACTATACGTTCTGGGATTCCGATCGCAAAGAAAGTTTTATCATGGTCGATCATTACGCTATGGAACAACTGAATATGCCAGTATTTTCCGAAGCATATTATTTTAAAATCCTTGGAAAAAAATTATGCGACTGTTTTGGTTACTCAGGTTCCGATGCAGGCATTCGCATAAAATCGAGAACGAAATTCAGCGCTCTTATTCAAGAAGAAAGAATGACTTGCGAAGAATTGCTAAAATAAAATCCCATTTTCTTCACATTCGCGAAGATGGGTTTCAAATTCAGATTGTGTTGACATTACCCAATGTGCATCCTGCATTTGAAGCATGTCCATGATGTACATTCTATCCGGATGTATTTCCGCGCGCTGGTGGTGAATGGAATAGTGTTTTGATCCCATGCGTTTCAATTCCGTAAATGCTTCCGGCGATTCAATACGGAAGAAAGATTTGTCGTTGGGGTATTTTCGGTATTGAGGGAATTCCATAATGCAAAGTTAGGAAATGCCTGCTTTTGGTTTATTTTTGATTTATGCGATTTTTGGAAGAAATAGCCCGGGAGTTGTTGCAGAAATTCCCAAATGGTTTTGATGGTGTTACAGTTGTACTGCCTAGCAGGCGTGCGGCTTTGTTTCTCAAAAAGCATCTTGCAACACAGATTCGTCGCCCATTTTTTCCTCCGCAGATGGTCACCATGACCGACCTTTTCACGGAGTTTGTACCCCTTCGTTTGGCCGAACCTCCCGAATTGATGTTTTTGCTTTATGAAGCTTATGCCGAAATTGAAAATGAGGATGCTGATACTTTCGATCGTTACTTGCGTTGGGGAAATATGTTGCTTGCGGATTTTAACGATATCGATCGCTATTTGGTAGATCCCAAAGCTATTTTTCGTGACCTCAGAAATATCAAAAAGCAAGAGCTGGAAATTGAATCCTGGAGTTTTGAGGACAGTCAGCTTTCAGGAAATCAAGAGAAATACTTGCAGTTCTGGAAAGGGATGAAATCCTACTACGATGTGTTTAACCGTAAACTCGATGAACGAGGATGGGCATATCAAGGGAAATTGTACAGAAAAGTAGCCAATGAAATTGCTCAGATAGCTTCAGGAATTCGGAATCGCTTTTTTGTGTTTGCCGGATTCAATGCGTTGTCGGCTGCAGAGGAAAAAATAATCGATCATTTATGCACACAGGGTATAGGTGAGATTTATTTTGATGTCGACCAATGGTATCTCGAAGATCAAGATCACGAAGCAGGTTTGTTTTTCAGACGCATCAGAGACAAATGGGGCAGTAGAGGATTTCAATTGTTGGGAAACCACTATACAACCGGCGAGAAACAAATTCAGATTTATAACGCACCCGGTAATGTCGCTCAGGCCAGGATTGCAGGAGAAGTACTTGCAATGGAATCGCATAAAGCTGAATTGAAAAATATTGCCTTGGTATTTGCAGATGAACAATTGTTGCTGCCTATGCTGAATTCACTTCCTCACGAAGTGGATAAAGCAAACATAACCATGGGATTTCCTCTGCGAAACAGCGATTTGTTTCAGTTGTATTTGCAACTGATGCAACTCTATCAGGCGAGATTGGATGAAGAAGGAAAGGACAAAGGAGGTTTTTATTACAAACCGTTTTTGGATTTGATGTTTCATCCCTTGTTGCGCGAATTCATGAACAAAGAAGAAGAGGATATCAGAAGGCAGGTGAGTGAAGGCAAACGAATTTTTATCCTCGATAAATATTTGAATGATTTTTCAGGTGAACGGTTTTCGCAAATGCGGTTTTTATTTGAAGCTGTTCAGGATTTTCCGGGTGAAATTTTATATCGCTTCGATCGTTTGAATGAACTTTTGGAACATCATTTTACTACGGTTGGAAAAAGCAGATTGGCACTTGAATATATTTATCATCTCTCCGGAGTGGTTAAAAAATTGCGCGACATTTTGCATGCCTTTCCTTATGTCCGCGATTTTTATGCCCTGCGTACTTTGTTAAAGCAATATGTCAGTCAACTTGATATTTCCTTTGTCGGTGAGCCTTTGGATGGCTTGCAAATAATGGGAATGCTGGAAAGTCGTGCACTTGATTTTGATACCATTATTCTCACTTCCGCCAATGAAGAATTATTGCCAAGGTCGCGTTGGGACCATAGTTTCATTCTTTTTGAAGTAAAACGCTTCCATCATCTTCCAACATATAAAGACCGCGATGCGCTCTACGCCAATCATTTTTACCGTTTGCTGC
>JBIKKU010000261.1:0-4574 GCA_044360245.1 Flavobacteriales bacterium
AACATCGATAAAGGAGATGCCTTCTTGAAAAAAGGAAACGAAGCCATTGTCAATACCGATAATCCCGGTGACAATTTTCACATGGCCATTTTCCATTATGCCAAAGCACAAGCCTTTAATCCCAACTATGCAGATCTCAATTTTAAATTGGGAAATGCTTACCTCTATACCAACGAAAAATACAAAGCAAAAGACTACATCACCAAAGCCATTCAGCTCGATCCCGAAGTCGACAAAAAGAAAGAATTGTTTTTGGGAATGATCAATTTGCTCGACGGAAAATTTGATGACGCTGCCAAGTATTTCAAATCCTTTGAAGACAATAAAAAAGCAGAAGATTATATCAAGTTCATTGCCAAATACCTCGAAGAATGTAAAAGCGGAAAAGTACTGGTAGCAAAGCCCGAGCGTGTTTGGGTCGACAACATTTCGGAACTCAATACCGAGGTCGATGATTTTGCACCATGTATCACCATGGACGGAAGCACCATGATCTTTAGTTCTCGTCGTTCCAACGGACATGTGGCCAATGGTTTCGGAGGTTATGATGCAGATATTTACACCTCTGAATTTTCAGGTGGAAAATGGTCTTCACCAAAATCCATCGGATCGCACATCAATACCGATAAAGATGAGTTTGTTTCCATGTTATCTTACAACGGAACAAAATTGTTGATGTCGCGCAACGAAAACGGGAGCTTCGATATTATGGAGACCGAACTCAAAGGCGCCAATTGGTCTGCTGCCGTGGGAATGGCCAAAGCCATCAACTCTGCAGCCAATCAGACCTACGCATCTTACGAGCCTGCCGATGTAAAAATTTATTTCCTCAGTGATAAAGAAGGAGCCATTTCACAAAGTGGAACTGATTTTTATTTCTCCGGTGCGAAAGATAAAATGACACGTTCCTATGGTTCACCGATGGTGATTTCTGCCATCAATTCAAGATTCAACGAAGGACCAATTTATTTGCACCCCGATGGTGAGACCTTGTATTTTTCTTCACAAGGATTCAACTCTATGGGAGGTTATGATATTTTCATGTCGAAACTCGTGCAAGGACAATGGAGCACTCCGGTAAACCTTGGTTATCCAATCAACTCGCCTTATGATGATTTCATTTGTGCCATGGCCGCGAATGGAAAACACCTCTTTATGTCATCCAATCGTCCCGGTGGAAAAGGTGGTCTTGATTTGTACAAAGTAACCTTCTGGGGTGCAGAGAAAAAATTGTTGGTGGATGCAGAAGATTACCTGCTTTCCTCTTTGGCAAGTCCAATGCCCGACAATTCCATCGAAGCTTCTGTGCAAGTGCAAAAGAAAAGCCTTACCGTGTTTAAAGGCCGCACCATCGACGCGATTACCAAAAAACCGGTGGAAGCAGAGATTGAAATTATTGATAACGTCAGCGGACAAGTCATTCAGACCTTCAAATCCAACAGTGCCACAGGTAAATTCCTGCTTTCTTTGAACAGCGGTAAAAACTATGGTATTGCGGTAAAAGCCAACGGATATCTTTTCCATTCAGAAAACTTTGATATTCCGTTGTATTCCGACTACAATTTGGTGGACAAAGAAATTGAATTGAAGAATATCGCTGTTGGGTCGAAAATTGCATTGCGCAACATCTTCTTTGCTACAGGATCTGCACAGTTGACCAAAGAATCCAACGCAGAACTTGATCGTTTGGTAAAACTGTTGAAAGATGTTCCGAAATTGAAAATTGAAATTTCCGGACACACCGATAATGTTGGTTCAGAAAGCATGAACCAAAAACTTTCGGAAGACCGCGCTAAATCTGTTGTAGATTATCTTGCTTCCAAAGGCATCGATCGCAGCAGACTTACGGCGAAGGGATATGGATCGCTTCGTCCGGTTGCATCCAACAACTCCAACGAAGGACGTCAGCAAAACCGCCGTACAGAATTCGAAATCCTTGCCAACTAAACCAACACCATAACCTAAGAGTCCCGGTAAATTGCCGGGACTTTTTTATTTTTGGCTATGCTACAGCGTATTCAATTTGTACTTGCCCTCATCAAAAAAGTCGATGGGAAAGTTGCGGAAGAAATCAAGCAGGGAGGAAGTCGACAAAAAGTTTACGATGCGCTTTACCCTTGGGCCTTGAAAGAAGGAATACATCCAACATTTTTGATGCAGCGATTACGGCAGGCCATTCCCCTGGCAACACGTTCAAAATACCGATGGATGTTGGCTTTACTGGGTTTATTCGTTTGTTTTGAAACAACTGCTTTTGTGGTGTATTATTTGTTTTTTTTCATCGTAAAACAAGATTATTTCTCGATGCTTGGCGCGATGGCGTTTTTATTGTTGGGACTTTACAATTTCAGATCCATTTTGCAATTCAAAACCAATGCGCACCAATCGGGATGGATAGGAATTGTTATTGGCATTTTGTTTTTATTGTGGGAATTGTTCGAGCCCAGTTTAAGCGGAAACTACCACCAATATTGGGTGTGGGCATTGTTTATCATGTTGTTCACCTCTGTTTTGACTTTAATTTTCGGAACCATTTTGTCGCCCAAACCCATTGCCCGAACCGATCGGAACAATCAGGTAATAGGATGGCAATTTCAGGACAAACCAAACAAAGATTTGCATCATTTATAAAGACTTAAAATGCAGAAGAAATATTTCGTTCTGTGTTGATACGATAAAAATGCTTCTGATGAAAAATGCTCTTTTGGGGAATGCATAAGCGTTCTTGAACACCTATATTTGAAAAAAAAATCAAAACATGAATACCATACTTATTACAGGTGCAACATCCGGATTTGGAGAAGCAACAGCACGATTGTTTGCCGCAAAAGGCTGGAGACTTATTCTCACCGGTAGAAGAAAAGAACGCCTCGATCGCTTACGTGATGAATTAAGTGGTGCTTATGGCGCAAAAGTGCTGACTCTTTGTTTTGATGTACGTAACCGCGATGAAGTGGAAAAGTATTTAACGCAATTGCCGGAAGAATTTTCGCAGGTGGATGTGCTGCTCAACAATGCAGGTCTGGCCTTGGGATTGAATCCTATTGATGAAGGAGATATAGATCAGTGGGAGCAAATGATCGATACCAATGTGAAAGGTTTGTTGTATGTCACCAAAATGATTGCACCTCAAATGCGTGCACGCAAAAGTGGACATATCATCAACATCAGTTCCACCGCAGCAAAAGAAGCCTATAAAAACGGTAATGTGTATTGCGCTACCAAACATGCGGTAGATGCTTTAACCAAATCAACGCGTATCGATTTGTTGCCATACAATGTGAAAGTCACCAGTATTTCCCCGGGAATGGCAGAAACAGAATTTTCACAGGTACGTTTTCCGGGAGATAGTGAACGTGCAAAAAGTGTGTACGCAGGATTTACCCCTTTGTATGCAGAAGATATTGCAGAAACCATTTGGTTTGTAGCATCTCGTCCCGATCATGTTTGCATTAACGATATCGTGCTTACGCCAACAGCACAAGCCAATTCATTTTATGTGGAGCGTAAACCTTAAGCATGAAAAAACTTTTCTTTTTACTTCCCTTGTTTTGGTGGTCCTGCGCGCATAAGTTCGAGAAGGCCGATTTAATCGTGCACAATGCACACATCCACACTCTGGATGCTGATGGAACCATTGCCGAAGCCATGGCGATAAAAGATGGGAAAGTGCTTGAATTCGGACCGGAGCGTCACATCATAAACAAGTACCGCGCCGATGAAGATTTCGATGCACAACAACAACATGTGTATCCGGGATTTATTGATGCACACGGACATATTCTCGGTTACGGACAATCATTGATCAATGTAAACCTACTCGAAACCAAATCATGGAATGAAGTTCTGGATCTTGTAAAATCATACAGTGAAAAAGAAAAATACGACATCATTGTAGGAAGAGGATGGGATCAGTCGGACTGGGAGGATAAATCTTTTCCTGAAAATTCCGGATTAAACGCCCTATTTCCGGATATCCCTGTGGTGTTGTACCGCATTGATGGTCATGCTGCCATTGTCAACGACAAAGCTCTTAAAATGGCTGGAATAACCGATACAAGCACCATTCAGGGTGGTGAATTTATTCGTGAAAATGGAGACTTAACCGGTGTGCTTATCGACAATGCCATTCCAAAAGTTGTTGCTGCTTTGCCGATGGATACTCCCGAAAAAAATGAAAAAGCAATCGTCAAGGCCGGTGAATCGCTGGTGCAATATGGCATAACAGGCGTTTCGGATGCAGGTGTCGGACAATCCGTTATCGATCTCTATAAAAAACTGCAAAAGGAAAATCGTTTTCCCATTCGTGTATATGCCATGATGATTCCAACAAAAGAGAACCTTAGCAAATATGCAGAAGAAGGAATTTACAAAGATGATTATTTACATATCCGTTCCTTTAAATTCATAGCCGATGGTGCTATGGGATCCTGGGGTGCTTGCATGAAACATCCTTATTTGGATGCGCCGGGCGCTGCTCATTACGGAGCAATGGTAACCAGTGTTGAAGAACTAAAAGATGCTGCAGCATTGTTGGATGAAATCGGTTTCCAAATGAATACACATTGCATTGG
>JBIKKU010000262.1:0-4571 GCA_044360245.1 Flavobacteriales bacterium
TGCGCCTTTGGGGTCTTCGTATTCCAGATCGTTGTTGGCAAAAGCTCCACTTGTTTTTGTAAGTATGCGAATGCCAAATTTTTCGGGATACATACCTGCGGGACTGTGTGCGGTTAATGCAAAGCGATGCCAAAATGCGGATTGGATAATGTCATTTTCGAAAAGTTGACGAACAACTTCCAGCGCATCGATGGTTTCTTGGTCGTTTTGCGTGGGAAATCCATACATCAAATAAGCATGTACTTTAATACCTGCTTCTTTGAAATTTCTGGCTACGCGCGCTACCTGAGCAACGGTAACTCCCTTGTCAATCAATTCAAGGAGACGGTCTGAAGCAACTTCCAATCCACCCGAAACGGCAACACATCCCGATGCTGCAAGTAATTTGCATAAATCGCGTGTGAAACTTTTTTCGAAACGAATGTTGGTCCACCACAACACACTCATTTTTCTTTTTAAAATTTCCAGCGCTACCTCGCGCATTAACGATGGTGGGGCGGCTTCATCTACGAAATGAAATCCGGGTTCTCCGGTTTGTTCAAGCAATTGTTGCATGCGGTCAACAATAATTTTCGCCGATGCAAATTCGTAGCTGCGTATGTAATCCAAAGAGATGTCGCAAAAAGTACACTTGCCCCAATAACATCCGTGTGCCATGGTCAATTTATTCCATCTGCCATCGCTCCACATTTTGTGCATGGGATTTACCAACTCTATCACCGAGAGGTATTCGTTTAAACGAAGTCCGTCATAATCCGGTGTGCCGACGTCTTTTTGTTTGTAGTCATGAATTTTCGATCCGTTGCAATACATTACTTTTCCTTCTTCAAGGAGGAAGGTGCGTTTCAGTTCCGCAGAGGAAATTTTTTTATCGATGTAATCCAGTAACAATTGAATGGGTGCTTCTCCGTCGTCGAGGGTGATAAAATCGAAATACGAAAAAACGCGTGTTTCGCTGAGTGACCGCAATTCGGTATTGGCAAAACCGCCTCCCATGGCTATTTTCACGTTGGGATGGTGTTTTTTAAGCCATTGTGCACAACGAAAGGCAGCAAATAAATTTCCGGGAAAGGGCACGGAGAAACAGACCAGTTTGTAGTTGGTTGCGGAAAAATAATCATGGAGAATTTCAAACAAGAATTCTTCCAAACAAGTTGGATTTTGTTGAAGTTCTTGATGCAATTGATCGAAGGTGTTTGCCGATCTTCCCAATTGTTCGGCATAACGCGAGAAACCAAAACGCGGATCAACCGTGTCGACAATCAAATCGGAAAGGTCTTCCAGAAACAGGGTACAAAGGTGACGTGATTTGTCGCGCATGCCCATTACGCCAAAAGCCCATTCCAGTTCTTCTGCATCTGCTTTTCGAGAAGCTTGCGGAAGAAAATTTCCTTCGGCAATGCGGTAAGCCATGGTTTCGTTTTTTCCTTGCAGAAAGGCAATCACTGGTTCAATGCATTGCAGGTATTCATCGCGTAGGGCAATGATGCGCCGGCTGTTTTCGGAGGGTGTTTTGTGTTTTTCGGCAGCGTTGAATATGCGGCTTAATCCTTCTTTACTGAAGAGCTTTAAAATGAGGTCAAGTCCGAGGTCGGCCTGCGTGCTCTTTACCTCCAAGGTGTTCAAAAAACCCTTCAAATACGCCGTTGCAGGATAGGGCGTGTTGAGTTGGGTAAAAGGTGGAGTGGCGAGGAAAACAGCAGATGACATGCGGTAAAAATAGTGAAGCTTACCGATTACCTATTTGTTTTTTTCGATTCTTTTGGAGGTTTTCTCCATTGGCAATTTCAGCTTTATTCAAACAACTTAAAAGCCACAGCCGAGAGGTATCCTGTGAGAGTGCTTAGTCCAACAACTTTCGGTCCGCCGATATGCACTGCTTCCGGAATCATGGTTTGTGCAATCATGGTAAGCATAGCTCCTGCTGCCAAACCTTCAATACCGATTTCCAACTCATGTGGAACTTCTGCACCAAGGTAATACCCAACTACAGCACCAATGGCTGTAATCAATACCATGGAACCCCAGAGCAACAAAATTTTGCCACTGGAAATGCCTTGTTTTTTCATTCCGATACTGCTCGACATGGCTTCGGGAAAATTCGAAAGAAACAATCCGGCAATCAGCGTATAAGGAATAACACTGCCAAATGAAGGGTCAACACCTGCACCGATTTGTGCAAATAGCAAGGCTAAAAATCCTGCACCTATCACAAAACTTTCGGGGATTCCATCAATGAGCAATCCCAACCAAATAGACATTGGCGCGCCGCCGTGTTCATCAACCGCATTTTTGATTTCGGGATGTTCCAAAATATGTTCGTCTTTGTGGGTTTGTTCATGTGTTTTATGCAACACATTCATGTGCATACGCCCAATGATGGTTGAAACTTTCCGCACAAAAGCTCCTCGGTTGTTTAGGATTTCATCGCAGGTCACGAAAATAATTCCACCCAAAACACAACCCAAAAGCAACGCACCCATCGTGTAGGCCGAGTGTGTTTTCCCTGCTGTTGTATTGGCATGGTCGCCCACAATTGACATTACAGTTGGGGCTATGAGTTCCACACTCAAAGCAGCTAAAAGTGCTCCTGCACCGAAAGCGGTAAAAGACGCGGTAACAGAAGGACGCGGATTAAAGAGGATTCCGATGATAGCACCAAACAAAAGTGAGATGGCACTTAAGGCACCCAATGAAAATGCCCAGGATGAATATTGTTGCGTAGGGTGTAAGGCTTCATTAACCTCATGCGAATCGGCCTTGAACAATACATAAGCAAAGACAGCTGTGGCAACTGCTCCGGCAGCAATGAGTGTTTTCCGGTTGAGCAGTGTTTCGGTTTTGAAAATGGACATGGCAAACAATTAGAAAATGAAATGTCATCTTCTTTTTTTTAGCACCCAAAAATTTGATTTGAAATCGTTTTAAAATTGCGCAATGTCAGTTTTGACAACTCCTTTTGGAAGTATTGCTTTGCCTTTTCTTTTCCGTGCAAGTAATCCTCGAGAAGTCTGTTTTTCTCTTGGGTATATACGCCGCCTTTTAGTTTTTCATCGGGAGCAATTTGAGTGATTTGCACCTCTGCGGGCGGACTTTGCATGAAATCAATACTGCGGTTGAATATTTGGTGATTGCGCATGAAAGCCTCGCGCAGTTTGGGATTGCGGAGGTAGTAATATTCTCCCAAACGATCGAACCAGGTTTTGGTGGCTTTTTCCTCCGCGGGAGTTGTGCGTATAACGGTGATGTTTTTTGCACCCATGCGGTACGCCCATTCAACAGGCAAAGGGTCGCCCCAGGCACCATCCATGTAAGCTCTTCCGTTTACCATCTGATTGGCCTTGGTTACAAAAGGTAAGGAACATGAGGCTATCACTGCTTCTTCCCAATTCGTTTTTCGCGGGTCGCAATAAAAGGGTTCTGCAGTCAGACGGTCGGTCATGACCATATAAAATTCCTTATCCTCAAGCTTGTTGATGGCTTTGTTTTTATCGAATGGAAAATGAATGCCGGAGATGTCGTGAAAAATTTCGACATGCATTAAAGGCTTCGATTGCAAGGGAAATTTCAGACTCACAAATCTTCCTTTTTCGGACAGAAAACAAATGGCATTGAAACAATGTTCTTTTTGTTCGGCCAGGTAATACGAAGCCGCAATAGCCCCGCCCGACACCGCTACAATCATGTCAAAGGGATTATGGTTTTCATCCAGAAACACATCCAACACTCCCGAAGAAAAGGCAGTGCGAAATCCTCCGCCTTGTATGATAAGCGCGTTTTTCATAGCAGAATAAAGATAAACAATGTTGAGAAAACCGAATAGGATATTCAGGAGAATAGTTTGAAGCTTTGGCGACGAAACCAGGCTTGAAAAAATGTTCATAGATGAGAATTGCTTTTTTCCGCATGTCGCTTCATTTATCCACTCAAGTCCATCGCGATAAATGTTTTTTCTAAAAAGCTATGCAATGATGTTTGAACTATTCTTCATCAAGAAATCATTTTTCTTTTTGCCGTAATAGAGAAATACGGAAACCGGAATTACATATTATCTCCAACATGTTTAGCTTAATGGTTTATGAAATGAACTGCTACGGCAGCTAAATAGACTTGGTGAGTGTAAAAGGAGTGTGAGTAGGAGTTTTTGTCCAAATCTGGACTATATTTCTAATTAAATTCTTGATAGTTAGTTGGAAACACCTATTAATTGAAATGCCTTTTCCATTTCTAAATCGTGGTTCAATAGGTAATTTTTGGGATCGTATTTGATTTCGAAATTTGGCTTAACACCTCGGTGATTAATTGGAATCGAGAGGTCGAGTTTGACAAAATATCTCGGCCAGTTTATTGATATTTTTGAATTGGGCAATACAAGTTGGTCATAGCCATGGCCATTGTTACCCGTCTCTCCTCCTCCGGTTTCCTGCCCTATGCAGATTGCACCCATTTTATTTTTCAAAAATGAGGTTAGTTGAGATGCTGCTGAAGCTGTTCCACCATCAATTAAAACATACAATTTACCTTTAAATATTTTTGTTTTAGCAGGTAGTGGATTAGAAAAATATTTTGTT
>JBIKKU010000313.1:0-3877 GCA_044360245.1 Flavobacteriales bacterium
TTTTCGTGGTATCGCGCTTGAAACCATTCAACACTCCGGCTTTGGAAAGTTTCCATGCTTCAACCTCTGAAATAACTGTTGCAGGCGGTTCTTTATAGCCTAAGAATTTCCATTGTTCAGTTTCAAGCTTTTCAGGAACGTCACCAATTTTGTCGATTTTGAAAGCATATCCGGTGCGGACAAACAACTTCAACGAATCGAAGGAGGTACAATACTTGTTATTTACAATGAAGTATTCCAATTGGGCGTCACGCAAATCTTTCAGACGCTGTTTCACTTCCTTTTCATGAGCTGCAATAGAGGCTTCAAGGCGTATTTTGCTCATGATGGAATCGTACACGAAATAACCATAAACTGCGGCGCCAATAACAATAACACCGAGCATGATTAAGTGAACCATTCCGGAGATGACATCAGCAATGTAAAGCACAGAAATAATTCCGGCCAAAATCATTCCAACACCACCAATCATGTATAACTGTGGTTGCTCTTCAGAAGCAGAGGCAAGAATTAGAATACCTGCAAAAATGAAAAGCGAGGATGCCAGGTATTTACCTAGATAAAATCCAATTTGTTTCAAAATCTCCATTTTCCTTTGATTTCGGGGTTTTGATGAAAAGTTGACAAATCTACAATTTTTTTGAAATCCGAAAATTAATAATGCGCTTAAGGTATTATTACTTTTAGACTATGGTCACAGAACAAACGAAAGCGGTCCTGAAAGTATTGTTGTCCCATCTCACTATTGAGCCAACGGATGATCAGCGGCGCTTTTTGGTTGAATTTGCGGGGTTTCTGACAGATGCAGATAGGTTTAGGGTATTCCAGTTAAAGGGATATGCCGGTACAGGAAAAACGACCATGATGGGAACCTTGGTTAAATCACTCCCCGCAATGGGTTGGTCCGTGCAGCTCATGGCTCCAACGGGTAGGGCAGCGAAGGTGTTGTCGAACCAAACCGGACAAACCGCCTTCACCATCCACAAGAAAATTTACAGTCTGAAAACGAAGGCTGGATATTCGTGGTTTGAATTGAGTCCTAACCTGCATTCCAACACCTTATTCATCATCGATGAAGCTTCGATGATTGGGAACGACGGTGGAGCGGGACAGGGCATTTCTCAAAGGCATTTGTTGGAGGACGTCTTGCGCTACATTTACCGCGGAAAAAATTGCATTGCCCTATTTGTGGGCGATCCGGCACAGTTGCCACCTGTGGGTTTGACCGAAAGTCCCGCCTTGGATGAAACCTTTATTCGCGATGAATTTCGTCTCTCGGTTACCTCGGTAGAATTAAAGCAAGTTGTTCGTCAGGCATCAGATTCCGGGATACTTTTCAATGCTACTGCTATCAGAAAACAGTTGGAGAGCAAAGATTTTACTTTCCCGCAGTTTGTGTTGGAGGGATACCCCGATGTGAAGCGCATTACCGGATTTGAATTACAAGATGAACTGGAATGGGCATTTGGTCAGTTTGGTTCCGATGGAGTGCGTGTGGTTACCCGTTCCAACAAGCGTTCCAACCAATTCAATCAGCAAATTCGCAGTCGGATTTTTTGGATTGAAAATGAAATCAATGGGGGAGATGAATTGATGGTGGTGAAAAACAATTATTACTGGATTCCCTCCGATTCACCTGCCGGATTCATTGCCAATGGCGATACCATGACCGTTCAGAAAGTACGTAAAATCAAAGAGGAGCATGGACTTCAATTTGCAGATCTTGTCGTAAAACTCACCGATTATCCAGATTTACCTGAATTGGAGCTCAAGGCGATTTTAGATACCCTCATGGTGGAAGGTCCAAGTTTGCCCGCAGAAACAGGCAAGAAGTTGTTTGAATCGCTGAGTGAAACCTACGATGATGAACCCAATCCGAAAAAACGCAACGAAAAAATCTTTAATGATCCCCTTTACAATGCCCTACAGGTAAAATTTGCCTGGGCGGTAACCTGCCATAAGGCACAAGGCGGACAATGGCCGGTGGTTTTTGTTGATCAGGGGTATTTAACGGATGAAATGATGGACCGCGAATTTTTACGTTGGTTGTATACCGCTGTAACCCGCGCTACCGTTAGACTTTACCTCGTAAACTTTAACGACAAATTTTTCTGATTACCAGGCGAACTGAATCACAACCATCATCTGAATAGCTCCTTTTTTCCCGGAAGCCTTTCCACTTTCCCATCCGGTTGATTCGGAGAGAACTTTCTTAATCATATCTTCCATTGGGGCCGGATATTCACCTATGAGCAAAATGTTTTCAACGTGACCTTTGGCTGTGACGTCAAACTGTACCATTGCTTCTTTTTTGGCTGAACTGCGACGAACATCTATGCGATTGTTCAGATGGCGGGTGAGGTAGGAGGAAAATCCTTGGTCACCGGACTGGTAGTGCACCAAATCATCTAAACTATAGTTGTTGTTTTTGCTTTTGGTGACAGTTGCCTGACCTATTTCGTGATTAGTAACGTCTTTGTTTCGGTCATTTTTATTGTTGTTGACATCCGCCAATGCTGTTTTGGAAAGAACCATAACATTGGTAACCCTTAAGGTCACAATTTGGTTCGGGTCCAGTTGTCTTGAATTGTCTGAGGGTTTCTTAACCGTTAAATCCTCAGTTTTTTCCTTTTCTTTTTCCTTTTCCTTGGTTTTGGCTAGGTCGTCTTGGATTTTTTCATTGGCATTGGGTAAAACGACTTCTTTCGGTTCCTTGTTCTCCAAAGGATTTTTTGACGTTTTTCCTGCCAAATCCTCTTCGGGAGTTGATTTTTTCAACTCTTTATGGATATCATCCTCTTTGTCATCATCCGAATTTACCGGTGCAAGAGTATTAGTTTGAGATGGTGGGGTGACTTGTTCTGAAGAAGTAGGATGCACGGAGGCCATTTGCTCCCGGGATGGAGGTAGCAAGGCCCAGGTACAAATGGCTATTCCGGCAATGGTGCTTAGTCCTATTTGATAAAAATAGCGGTAAAAGAATGGAGCAGGAGATACCCTGAAGGCAATCTTACCCGGAATATCTGCAGCTATTGAATTGACAATACGCAGATCTTCTGAAGAAAGCCCCTCATAAGCCTCCCTAAAATCCGGATCATCTGCCCATTTGGGAAGCTGAGGATTGGTATATGTACCGGATTTAGCCATTTTGTTTGCTCTCTAAAAAGATTTTGAGGTTCCTTTTTCCGTTTTGAATATAACTTTTCACTTTTTGCAAGGGGTATCCGGTTTCATCAGCTATATCCTGGTAACTTTTGTCTTTCAGGAAAAAAAGCTCAACACAAACGCGCTGTTCTTCTTTTAAGTCCTGAATGGCAAGTGCCAAGTCAGCTTCAATGTCGCGGGATTTTCCCTTGTCTATAGTATCAAGGGACAACTCCGATCGGAATTCCATAAAATGAACAGAAGAATTTTTTAGTTCACCCTTGTTTTCTTCCTCTTTGCGTAATTTATCCTTCTTTCTTAAACAATAGTGGCGAACCACCGTTATAAGCCAAGGTTTGAATTGCTGGACTTCTGTTTTTAATAAGTCTTTCATTATCAGTTCAAAAACCTCCATTACAGCGTCTTCGGTTTCTTCTCTGTTTTTAAAGAAGGAAAAGCAAAGGGCCGAAACGGGATTGGAATACCTTTTGTATAGCTCACCAACGTACCATGTGTTCCCTGTGGTACGGTATTTTTCCATCAACGACTCGTCGCTTAGGAAATTGGAGCTATCAAAAAGTGCCAGGATCAAGTATTGACGGGGTTTTTGATTCGATACCCTTAAGGTAAGGGAAGATTTTTTAAAAAAAAATTGATTTTTTTTATGGAATTATGAAAAGTCCCTACCTATAGGGTAAACAAGCCTCCAATACTAATTTATACAAACACTAAA
>JBIKKU010000373.1:0-3203 GCA_044360245.1 Flavobacteriales bacterium
TTCACCAACGATTTGGATTTCGGTATCGGAGGAAAAAACGGTCCTCAATCCTATCCGCACCAACTCACTATAATCTGCAATAGCTACCTTAACCATTATTTAGACCGATTTTAAATAATATCAAATGTAAGCGCTGTTGGGGATTAAAACAATACCTCAATCAAGGTATAGTTGCAAACACCATTTTGTTGGCTTCCCGTTCCTACACTCAATTTGCCCTTCAGCCATAAAATAGGTGTATTTCAATAATTCGGAGACCTTTGGGCGGTGATAATTCTTATTTTCGTACCGCATTTTCTACTTTGCGCGACATGACCAGAAACTTACCCCTGATTTTCACTCTTTTAGCATCATTTTTTCTTATCAATACCTCCCTTTTTGCTCAGGGAACTGCTACTGTTCGTGGTGTGGTTGTAGATAAATTCTCCACCCAACCAATGCCCTTCGTAACAGTTTACCTTAAAAAACTGGAAAAAGGAACAACTACCGATGAAAACGGACATTTTCAGTTTTCAAAACTGCCGGCTACACAAGACACGCTGGTGATTTCCTATGTAGGTTATACCACCGAAGAAATTCCGATTAACATCACTAACGGTGCCATCATTGACAAAAGGGTGGAACTCACCGAAGGGGTAGAAATGAAAGGTGTTGAAATCAGTGCTGACAGACAAGACGCTATCAACAATGTAAAAATTTCCATTACCCGCGTTGACCGAAAAGACATTTCGCGTGTTCCTGCCATTGGTGGTGAGGCGGATATAGCTACCTACTTCCAAACCGTACCCGGTGTGGTTTCTACAGGTGACCAAGGTGGCCAGCTTTACGTGCGCGGTGGTGCTCCCATCCAGAACAAAGTTTTATTGGACGGTATGATTATTTACAATCCCTTCCACTCCATTGGATTTTTCTCGGTTTTCGACACCGACATTATACGTACGGCAGATATTTACACCGGTGGATTCAATGCCGAACACGGTGGACGAATTTCGTCTGTTATGGAGATTACCACACGTGACGGAAATGCAAAAGAATTCAGCGGAAAACTCTCTGCTTCTCCCTTCGGTGCAAAAGCATTGATTGAAGGTCCATTGAAAAAAGTGAACGCTGCCGGTTCTTCGATTTCGTATTTATTATCCGCCAAAACATCTTATCTGGCGCAATCCTCTAAAGTGCTCTATAAATATGTAGATACTGCAGGCTTGCCCTTTTCATTTACCGATGTTTACGGAAAACTTTCCTTCAACGGTCAGAATGGTTCCAAGTTTAACCTTTTCGGATTCCGCTTTACCGACCAAGTAAAATACCAATCGATTTCGGATTTGCATTGGGATTCCTGGGGTGTAGGTTCAAATTTCGTGCTTGTACCTGCCGGAAATCCCGTTCTGGTTTCAGGAGATTTCTCCTATTCCCATTATGGCATTACACTCGACGATGGAACAAATGCTGTGCGCACAAGTGAGATCGACGGATTCAACATCAGTTTCGATTTCAAATATTTTTTACCACGTGATGAAGTGAAATACGGTATCGACGTGGAAGGTTTTCGCACAGATTTTCTCACCTACAACATCACTAACCGCATTATACGGCAGGAAGCCAACACCACTCAGCTTGGTGGTTATGTTAGCTACCGTATCAATCGCGGACGTTTGGTCCTTGAACCAAGTTTCCGCGCCATGTATTATGCCTCACTTGCAACAAAATTCTCACCTGAACCACGCTTCGGATTCAAGTTTAATTGGACCGAAAACTTCCGTGTTAAAGGTGCTACAGGTGTTTATTCCCAAAATTTCATTGCATCGAATTCCGATCGTGATGTGGTAAACCTTTTCTATGGATTCCTTTCCGGAACAGAAAACCTGCAAGACACTTATGTAGATGAAGATGGAAATGTCGTTGACCGAAAACATGCCTTGCAAAAAGCTGTGCACTATATCCTTGGATTTGAATATGACCTTAACAAATACATTTCATTCAATGTTGAAGGTTATATCAAAGATTTCACGCAGCTCACCAATACCAACCGCAACAAGATTTATGACGAAAATGAAATTGACCAGCCTGAGGTATTGCGTATGGATTTCATCATTGAAACCGGTTTTGCCAAAGGGGTTGACTTTGTAGTGAAATTCAACAACAAAAACACCTATTTATGGTTGGGTTATTCCTTGGGAAAAGTAACCCGTTGGGATGGAATTCAAACCTATGCTCCGATCTTTGACCGTCGTCATAACGTGAACCTCATTTTCACGCAAACCTTCGGAAAAGATAACCTGTGGGAACTCAATTTGCGCTGGAATTACGGAAGCGGTTTGCCTTTCACACAAACAGCAGGATACTACATGAATGTGAATTTCAACGATGTGAATTCTGACTATGTGACTTCCAACGCCAACGAAGTAACTGTGCTTTACAGCGGACTGAACCAAGGTCGCCTTTCAGATTACCACCGTATGGATTTTGCCCTCAAACGCAAGTTCGAATTCAAAAAGACTTACACTGAATCCAACGGAAAAGAAGTCACCAGAACAAAATCCACCATGGAAGTCATATTTGGCGTAACCAACACCTACAACCGTGAGAACATTTTCTATGTTAACCGAATTACAGGTGACCGCGTTTACCAATTGCCGATTATTCCTACCCTCGGATTCAACTGGGCATTTTAATCGGTAACTACTTACCAAAATTGGCGTTATAGGATAGTAAATATTTTCCCGATATTTATCGTCTTACAACGCACATGAGAATTATACTATCCTTACTAGGCATTTGCCTTTCTGTTGTTGTTTCTGCAGCAGTTGATTTTAACGATTACCATCCCATTCGCAGTGTTGGAAATATTCCTCAGGAACTATTACTGAGTGAATCCAACTGGTTGGAAATTGAAGCCCTTGAATTGAAACGTAAAAAAAGCAGCGAAAAATTAAAACCGGCAGAAATCGAATTTCTTTCTGCAAGTATTTACCTCTTGAAGGAAATGTTGTTTGCCGGAAAGATTACATATAACGATCCTGTTTCGCGTTATGTGGATCGCATCAAAAACAAAGTGTATGCAAAGGATCCGGAAACAGCCGCAAAAATTAAAGTGTTTCACATTAAAGATCCAACCCCTAACGCATTCAGTACGCACCATGGCTATTTCTTTTTTACAACGGGACTGATTGCTCGTCTGGAAAACGAAGCGCAACTGGCCTTTA
>JBIKKU010000263.1:0-4551 GCA_044360245.1 Flavobacteriales bacterium
AGGATTGTGCAGCTCATAAGTTTTATTCGTTTCCGTTTTGGAAGAAAGATCGAATCCACTTACAATTCCCTGACCATCTTTTCTCACTTTAAGAATGATGTATTTTTTTTGTCCTTTTCCTACCTCAGTTACATCTGCACAGAAATCATGCATATACCCATCCGCATCAGCTCCAAAAATTATTTTATGGATGATATTCAGATTCTGATCGTACCAAACGGCTGCGCGATAAGTAACCAAAAGGTATCCGTCGCTTACTTTTACAAACTTTCGAAATCCGCTTTTTTTATCCATTTCCAACTCTACCGGAGCAGATGTTTTTTCACGGGCGTAAGTGCTTGCATTGAGCCGGATCAATTCCAAAGCATATTTTTTTTGTTCTTTTTTGGTTCTTACGGTTAGTAAAACAATTTTATTTCCATCGTTAAGAATATCCAGATTCAAAACATAATCATTTTCGTTATGAGAGAAAATCCTTTTTGAATCGGGACAGAGAAAATAGCTTGACTCTGACTGTTTTTTTAAGGTATTCGCATAAGGAATCAACATTCCGCTTGGTGCTATTTTCCCGCTTGTAGTTCCTTTCTTGTACCCTCCGTAACCTTTATCATAGCCTGAAATTTCATCCAGCCATTCGGTAAGCATTTCTCCTTTTCTATTGAACAGCGCGCGTTTTCCCTCTTGGTTCTCCAGAATGAATGAGCCCGGATAGAAATAATAAATGGCTTTGTATTTAAGCGGTACACGAATTTCGTTGCTCATGGAAATCAATCCCATTTTACCATCTTTTACAACCCCTGCTACACCCAACTCCGTACTATATGCTTCATCGTACATACATGGTACAACCAATTTGTTGTGTTTATCGATATAGCCATACTTGTTGCTTTTCATCACAATACGATAATCGTAAGTTTCCGAATAGGTCTTGTCGTAATCATAACTGGGATTTCGAATAAAGCTTCCTTTTTTATCAATTCTTCCTTTCTCCCCTTTATACACCACCTCTGCCCAAGCTTCTGTCATATCGGTAGTTGATTCGTACTGGTAATCAATAAGCACTTTACCGGTCGTATCAACAAAGCCCCATAATCCTTTGTATTTTACAGCCAGCATGTAATCGCCGGTGAAAGCGCCGAGTCCTTCATACATCAATGGCACAATCACTTTTCCGTTTTTATCGATGAACCCTTTTCCGGAAGGCGAAATCGCTTTAATAAAATTAAATTCTCCCGGTTCGAAAAGATCATCGTATTGGGGTTCAACGACAATGTTTCCTTGGGTATCCATCAATCCCCACTTCTTATCCTTTTCAATAAAAATCCTGTCGGTCATTTTTTTGGAGAAGATGATGCTTGCGTATTTTATTTCCGTCTGCTTTTTTAATGCGGTAAAATACAATCCAGCTTTTCCGGATTTGTAAAGCTTGATGATGGTGTGCTGGTTCTCATTGCCTTGGATAGAGTCGAACTCTATGGGCACTACCAATTCACCTTTTTTGTTTGCCACACCCCACTTTTTTTTCTTGCGCACGAAAAAATGTCCATCGTTCTGCCAGCAATCGGGAATTGGTCCAAACTTAATTTCATCGTAAATGATCTTGATGATCAGATTACTCCTTTCCCAAACGCCAAATTTACCATCCTGTTTTACCATTTTGTAATCACAGCGTGTCTTAACCGTTTCCTCATATTGCTGGGCATTGAGGTTCATCGGGAAATACAACAGGAATAACAGAGAAAAAACGACAAAAACTGGCTTCATGAAATGGGACTTTTAAATGCGTAATTCAAAATAAACCATGCTTATTCTTTTTCTTCGTTTAAATTCATGAACAGCCAATTAACTTTAGGAACAGACCATTGGAATATAGGTTATAAGCCATATGGATATATGCTATATGGATATATGCTATATGGATATATGACATATAGATATAAGCCATATGGATATATGCTATATGGATATAAGCCATATGATATAGGCAATATGGATATAAGCCATATGATATAGGCAATATGGATATAAGCCATATTATATAGGCTATATGATATATGGATATATGCCATATGTTATAGGCTATATGATATATGGATAAAAGCCGGAGCTTGGAAGTAAGAAGTAAGAAAGGGTGCCTTCGAGAGCCTCAGGCACCAAGGTCGTGCACGAATTCCTAATCCCTAATACCTTAATTTCCCACTTCCCATTTTACGAAGTAAAAAGTAAGATAGAGCGATGGAATGAGATATGTGAATCCTTATTACCTTATTACCCTATTACCCTAATTCCCTATTCCCCAATTCCCTCATACCTTTTTTCCCTTTTAAATCTCCTGCGGGACTCAGTGGTAAAGACAACTTAATTAAACGTTTTACGGTTCCATTCCACTTCACTGAAATTGCGGTGGAAGGAGGCGAGGATGAAAACAGAAATTCCCATGCCGGCAATGAGCACATACATAAAGTACGCTGCGCGGTGATAGCCCCAATAATCGAAGAAACCATTGAACGTATATGGATTATCGGGTGTGATCCATTGTGTGGGTGTGATCAAAGAAATAATGGCAACAAGTACCAACAATGCTTTGAAATAATTTTCGAGCGATTGCATAGGCCAGGATAACAACCTGCGGTGCCATTGCATATCGGTTCCCCACTTGTGAATGAGGTAATAATTTCCATCGGCCGTTGGCACAAACAACATGGGATCGGCATCGGCATCGGCGAGTTCGAACAAGCGGCGCGGGGCGAGAATGCGGAATTGTCCGAGCTCGATTTGATGCGCTTCCTGAAGTTCACGAATACGTATGTTGGCTTCGTAAGGAATTTCTCCTTTAAAATGTTTGACGGGTAAAAAACGCATGCGGTATTTTAGGCAAATGCGACGGATTTCTTCACTCGAAAAAATGCCATTTGCATCCAAATCCTCTGAAAGTAAAAAACCTGTTCCACCGCATCCATCGCGGAGAGCGGAATGAATACGCACATCACTTTGACGATGGTTTTCCAAAATGGAATGCACTTCCATCATCCATTCTTTTTTCACTTGTTCACGTTCCTTTTCTAGGGCAGCCTGAACATCGATTTTACGAAACAACATATTCCGGTTTTTGGTGCTGGCAATTTAGGAAGGGAGGATGAAGTTTTCACTGTCGAAACAAAGGAATAGTTTTCAACCTATTGAACGGTTAATTTCTTGAGGTGTATGTCTTTTTAATGTAAATTGAACCAAACCGAATTCCCATGAATGCAAAGATTTTACTGGCACTGCTGCTTTTGTTGAGTTTCCGCGCTATGGCCGGAAAGGATGATAAAATCATCAAAACCAAACTCGAGAAAGTAACCGTTTACCTCAATGGAGCCGAAATGACCCATTCAGGTAGTATCAACCTGACGGAAGGAACCAATGTGGTGTTGGTGAAAGGTGTGTCTTCCAAAGTTTCCAGAGAGAGTATTCGCGCACAATTCAGCAATGGAGTAAAGGTATTGTCGCTCGGATTTGAAACCGATCGTGTCACCACGGGAACGCGCGATTCCATGCGTATGTCGCGCATTAGCGATACCATTACCGCAATGGAAAAAGAAAAGCGTAGGTTAACAATGGTCATTGCCTCGCTTGAAGCAGAGAAAAATACCATTCAGTCGAATTCCAACCTCACGCAGGGACAAAACAATGTTACGGTGGCTGAACTCACTAAAATTTCGGAATTGTATCGTGTGCGCGTAGCTGAAATTTACAAGCAGGTTTTTTTAGCCAATGAAAGTTTAAACGACATCAACCGATTGATTACCCGATACAACGAAGAATCAGCCCGATTGCGCAATGTGGTGAAGGTGGAATTGTTTTACCAAATTGCATTAACCGTGCATGCTCCCGGACCGGTAACTTCCAACATGAATTTGAAATACATTGTTGGAGGAGCAGCCTGGGCGCCCCAATACGACATCCATTCCGAAGGCATCGATAAAGGAATCAAACTCGATTACAATGCCAACCTGATGAACCAAACCGGTGAGGACTGGAAGGATGTGAAAATCACGTTGTCCACTGCAGATCCTTACCAAACACACAATGTACCCGGATTGTTGCCTTGGTACCTCAATTACGGAGGCGGATCCAACAACAACGAAGAAGGCCGACAAATGTCGAGAGAAGAAGCACAACGTCAGTATGGCGATGTAAAAGTACTCGACAATGTCACCTATCAGGAAATCGTGTTGAACAATGTTTCCGTAGATTTTCCAATCACAGGGAATTACAGCATCCCCTCCGACAGCAAGCCTTATCGTCTGGAAGTAACCACCTACGATTTAAATGCAACCTTCAAATATTTTGCAATTCCGAAAATGGATAAGGACGCTTTTTTGGTTGCGCAATTAACGGGATGGGAAAAACTAAACCTCATACAAGGCCCGTCCAGCATCTATTTCCGCGGCACCTATATCGGAAGTTCCAACATCAATCCGCAAACAAGTGAAGATACGTTGAACATCTCCATGGGACGCGACAACAAAGTGGTGGTGAACCGTGTGAAGCTTGAAGACAAGGATG
>JBIKKU010000265.1:0-4544 GCA_044360245.1 Flavobacteriales bacterium
ACACAAATAAGCCCGACAAAAACATCCCTAACGTCCCAGGGAAAGGTTAAATGGGCATCTCCTATAACTCCCTTGTATGTCTGCCTAAGTCAGACATACAAGGGTAAAAGTCTGCGTTAGGGATGGTTTTTATAGGTTATAACGAATTTAAGACTTAGGGGGTGATTTCACAAATCATCGAAGGGGCTTTGGATCTTTTGAAGGGATTTGGTGCTCACATGGGTATATATTTCTGTAGTCTTGCTGCTGTTGTGTCCGAGCAGTTCTTGAATGTAGCGCAAGTCAGTTCCTTTTTCGAGGAGGTGTGTGGCAAAACTATGACGAAGCCAATGCAGACTGACTGGTTTGGAAATGCCCGCTTTTTCAACGGCAAGTTTGAGTACCGAGGTTAGACTTTTTTCGCTGTACTGACCGCCGTACTGACCTTCAAACAACCATTTTTTTGGACGAAACATTTTGTAATACTCGCGCAACAAGGCCAACACTTTTGAAGACAAAGGAACAATGCGGTCCTTGGCGCCTTTTCCTCTGCGAATGATAACAATCATGCGGTTCGAATCGATGTCTTGTTTTTGCAAATTGAGCAATTCACTTCTGCGCAGACCGCAGGAATAAATCAGGATGAGCATCGTGCGGTGTTTCACATTCGATGGAGCTTCCAGGATGCGTTTTACTTCCTCCTTGCTAAGTACGTTGGGCAAAGGTTTCGGACTTTTCGGGCGATGCAGGACATCCGGTTCGATGTGGATTTTTCGTACATCGCGGAAATACATTTTCAATGCATTGATCACTTGATTTTGGAAAGAAAAAGAGTAGTTGTTGGCCAGGATAAAATCCGTGTTGAAACGAATTACATCTTCCTCGCATAAAGAGTCAAATTGACGATCCGGATAAAAAGAAAAAAACGATTTCAGTGCATCCGTATAAACCAAAATGGTGTTGTGACTGTATCGTTTACTGCGCATGGTAGAACGAAACAGTTCAAGCTGACGAATCTGATCCAATCCCAAAGGCCTTTTTTCCGTGGCTTTTACCTCATGCAAATGCACATGTTTTCCATTTTCTTGAAAACGAATTTCCGGGGAGATATCCAATTGCGCCAAATGACGCAAAGCTTCAATCAAATGCATGAGCGTATCTTTTTGGTAAGGCAAATGCCAGCACCGGTTCGATCGACTCCAATGTGCGCCGCTTATTCCTCTTAAAACCTCTTGAATGGAAGCGTTGTATTCGAAGCTGAGTTTCAGCCTGGCTTTCCCTTTGTGCACCATTTCGGTGACTTTAATTTTTGGTGTATCCATACCTGCAAAAAGGTCCATATTACACGGTTTTTAACATTTTAACCATTCAGATTTCCCCCTAGATAACAGTTCCGCAACGCCCGTATTTTCGGGATCTTCAGCTAGATGTATGATGGCGGTGCCTGAGGCTCTCGAAGGCATCGCCATCATGCACGAATTTCCCTAATCCCCCTCCGCGCCTCCGCGGTGCCTGAGGCTCTCGAAGGCACCTTCATTGTGAACGATTTCCCTCTTCCCCTAATTCCCTAATCCCCAAATTCCCTAATCCCCGCTTCCCCCAATTCCCACTTCCCCTAATTCCCACTTCCCCTAATTCCCTCTTCCCCTAATTCCCTAATCCCCTAATTCCCTCTTCCCCTCTTCCCCAAATTCCCTTTTCCCCCAATCCCCCTCCGCGCCTCCGCGGTAAAACCTCCAAAATCCAATCATTTTGTTATTTTTGTGAGTTAATCAAAAAAGAGTCAAAATGGCCTGTGAATCATGTTCAAGCAAGAACGGCGGAGTGCCCGGGGGGTGCCGCAATCACGGCTTGTGTACGACCGGTGGATGTAATAAAATGGAGGTGTATGACTGGCTTTCCAATATGGAAATGCCCGAAGGTCAGCGCCCAATCGATATTGTAGAGGTTCGCTTTAAGAACGGACGTAAACTGTATTACCGAAATGTCAACCAACTCGATCTTTATACGGGTGATGCGGTGGCAGTGGAGGCTAGTCCGGGTTACGATGTAGGCGTGGTTACCCTAACCGGGGAACTGGTTCGCTTGCAATTGTCCAAAAAAGGAGTGTCTGCAGATTCGAACGACCTGAAAAAAATCTTCCGCAAAGCCAAGCCCGAAGACATTGAAAAATGGAAAGAAGCACGCGATATGGAATGGGAAACCATGCACCGTGCGCGCAAAATGGCATTGAACCTCGGACTGGAAATGAAGATCAGTGATGTGGAATACCAGGGCGATAAAACCAAAGCAACGTTTTATTACACGGCAGAGGGACGCGTGGATTTTCGCGAGTTGATCAAAGTAATGGCCGATGAGTTCAAAATCAGAATTGAAATGCGCCAGATTGGTGCACGTCAGGAAGCATCGCGTTTGGGAGGGATTGGATCTTGTGGACGAGAACTGTGTTGCTCAACCTGGCTCAACGATTTCAGAACCGTTTCCACCAGTGCGGCGCGTTACCAGCAATTGTCGCTGAATCCGCAAAAATTGGCCGGACAATGTGGTAAACTGAAATGCTGTCTCAATTACGAGCTCGACATGTACGTAGAAGCGTACAAAGAATTTCCCGATAACAGCATCCGTTTGCAAACCAAAAAAGGAAGTGCAAACCATGTCAAAACCGACATCTTCAAACGCATGATGTGGTATGCCGTAGAAGGTGAGTTTGGTGTGCAGTTCATCGGATTGAAAATCGATCGCGTGAAAGAAATCATTGCGCTCAACAAAAACGGAGAGAAAGTAGAAGACCTCAAAGGATTTGTTGAAGAAGTGGTGGTAGAAAAACAACCCGAATACGAAAACGTGGTGGGACAAGACTCGCTTACACGTTTCGATGAAAAGCGCAACCGCAATAAAAAAGGAAAAGGCGGAAAAGACCGTCGCGGACCGCAACAGCAGCAGGGACAAAAACCAAACAACCAGCAAGGCGGTACACAACAAAAACAGCAACGTCCGCAGCAACAAGGTCAGAACCAACAGCGTCCTCCTCAGCAAAAACAGCAGGGACAAGGTCAGCAGCAGCGCAACGATCAGAACCGGAACAACAATCAGAACAACAACAATCAGAATAACAACCGGAACAATCAGCAGCGTCCTCCTCAGCAAAAGCAACAGGGACAAGGACAGCAGCAGCGCAACGATCAGCAGCGCAATGATCAGAACCGCAACAACAACCGCAACAACAACAACCGCAATAACAATCAGCAGAATCGTCCACCTAAACCACCGCAAGACAATGGCGGAAAAACGGAATAACATACTACTTGTAATTTTTTGCGCAGTGGCATTGATCTCCTGCGGTGAATCTCCTTTTTTCGAAGAGAACAAAAGTGTGGGCGACAATGTATGGAGTTGGAACGAGCCTGTGGAGTTTGATGTGGATGTTACCGACACCGTTTCGCCGTATAATTTTTACCTGAATTTGCGTACCACCAAAGGATACGAATTCAGCAATGTATTTGTGTTTTTTACACTGAAGTTTCCAAACGGAGGTGAAATGCGCGATACCATTGAAGCTCCATTGGCAGACGATTTAGGCAACTGGCTTGGAAAACCATCAGGATCCTTGGTGGATAATAAAATCCTTTTTGGTCCGCGTAGAATTTTTCCGCTTACCGGAAAATACCATGTCACCATCGAACAAGCCATGCGCGATCAAGATTTGGCGGAAGTCAGCGACGTGGGTTTAACCATTGAAAAAAGTAAAAAGTAATGGCGAAAAAAGAAAAGGTGCAAACATCAGGTGGACTCAGTCCCAAAGGCCAACGCCGTGTGCTTTGGGTTTGGTGGACCATCGTTCTTTCTCCTTTTTTGGTGGGATACCTCACCATGTTTTTGGTTTCCTTTGGCGATCTTCCATCCTTCGATGAATTGGAAAATCCGCACAGCAACGAAGCCACCATCATTTTTACTTCCGATGGAAAAGAGATGGGGAAATACTTCAAGGAGAACCGTGTCAATGTAGAATACAACCAAATTTCGCAATACGTATTCGATTGTTTGGTGGCTACCGAAGATGAACGTTATTACGAACACACCGGAATCGATTTTAAAGCACTGCCTCGTGTAATCACCGGTTTTGCCGGAGGAAACAGTTCATCGGGTGGAGGAAGTACCATCACGCAACAGTTGGCAAAAATGCTTTTTCATGAAAAGGCAAAAGGAACACTCGATCGTGTAGGACAAAAATTAAAAGAGTGGATCATCGCCACACGCCTGGAGCGCGCGTATACCAAGGAAGAAATCATGACGATGTACCTCAATCGTTACGACTTCAACAACCTTGCTGTTGGAATTCATTCTGCTGCACGTGTATACTTCAATACCACGCCCGATTCACTCAATTTAAATGAAGCAGCCATGCTCGTGGGGATGTGCAAAAATTCATCCATGTACAATCCGCGACAGTTTCCCGAAGTTGCGTTTAAACGTCGTGAAGTGGTGCTGAAACAATTGCTCAAAAACAGCGATAATCCCAACATCAAAACCAAGCTTACACAAGAACAATACGATTCACTTCGGGT
>JBIKKU010000264.1:0-4544 GCA_044360245.1 Flavobacteriales bacterium
GCTAATCCCCCTTGTTGATTTGGTAAAAAGTTCAGCTGATGACCTTCCCGACGAGTGTCGGGACGCTCTAGCCAGCTGAGCTAATCCCCCTTGTTGATTAACGGGTACAAAAATAGAAAAAAAATGGAATGCACCTGAAATTTTAATGAACTGTTAATCAGGTGTTTTGAGTGATCAAAGCGCGTCGTCGTTTTGTTTGTTGATTTCCCTTTGTACTTCGTTGATAGGGTAATAGCCGATGTCCATAAGTTGGTTTTGGGTTTCGGTTTGCAGACAAAAATCCAAAAAGCTGCGGATGTTAAGCGCATCACTGGTGGTGATTAGGTAAAGTGGTCGAAGAAGAGGATAGTCTTCGTTCAGAATAGCATGTTTTTCATATGGTGAATAAGCATTACCGCCATCCAGGTAAAGATTCATAGTCCAAACTTGTGAGTTGGGTTTTCCATTGCGGTCCACAAGTGATCCTACGTTAACATAAGCAATGCTTCCCGGTTCACTGATAACAGTGGCAATGATTTCTTCGTAGGAAGAATGTTCTTTTACAGTGGATGGAAAATCTTGCATCATTAAACGTTGCAGCATATAATGACGGGTTCCTGAATTTTTATCCCTTCCATGAAGTTTTATCGGAAGATCGTAACCACCGAGCGCCGACCAATTGGTGATTTTTCCGGAATAAATTTCTTGTAATTCATTCAATGATAATTCTTCTACCCCGGTGCCTTTATGAGTGATCACTGCAATAACATCCTGAGCAACCATGTAAGAAAAAATCTCTAACTCCTTTTCTTCTGCATATTCTTTTTCTGCTTTTAATAAAGGTCTGGATGAGGCAGCAATTTCTGCATCGCCGTTTAACAGCGCATCAATGCCAAATGTAGAGCCTCCTCCTTTGGTGACAAATAAATGATCCGGATCGTTTTCCAAAAAACGTTTGGTCAGGAATTGAACTAAGGGTAATTCAGATTCTGAACCTGCAATGCGAATGGAATTGAGATCTTCCGAAGGTGTCGGACCGGCAGTTTTTTCGGTGCATGCGTTCAAAAAGCTTAGCAAAACGATTGCAAACAATGGTTTATAAATTCTCATAATAATAGTGTTAATGCCCGCCAAGGCAGAATACCTGTGAAATCAAGTGGCAGACAGTTCAGTCATAGCAAGTATTGATTTTTCGCGGTTTCGGTTAAACTTCGAGGAGGTCATCGAAAAATCTTAATGCAATGCTATGAAATGAGTATTGTTCCGGCTTTATGGGAATGTAAATGTTTTGTTACGGTAATTTATAAATCCCAAACGTCAATTCGATTACAGTCGTAACATGGGATATTATTCTTGATAGGTGCCATGGGGATTTCTTCTCCTGTAACAGAAATAATAAACCAAGTTCCATTTCTTTTTAGGCACATACTCGGAACGTATTCATCTGTTTTGAAATCTTCATAGAAATAGTTGGTAATGATTTTTCCACCGGTGTTCCCAATGCTCCAACCTTTTTCGGTGCGGAGTAAAACGTGTTGGAGCTCGGTGTCCTTTTCCGAAAAAATAATGTTTTTGGAACCGTATACATAGGTGTTGTTCGCGATGATTTGGAGGTATTCGCATGGAAAAACAAGCTTACCATATTGATCAAGTAAGCCGTATTTTCCTTTGTTCCTTACTATAAAATATTCGGGATTATCGATAGGATAAAATAAAAAAGAGGGACGGTAATACACGGGAAGGATGGTGTCAAATCGAGGAATATGGCTGGTATCAATTTTCTCCGTGTAGAGGTCGTATCGTTGGTTTTTCCCAAGAATATAGCGGTTGAAGGAAGAGTGAATATCTCTATAAACCAGACGCTTAATGAAGTCATATTGCCTCGAAATTTTCAAGGAATAAATGGAGGGTATGAACGTGAAATTTCCGAATCCATCACAACTGAAATAGTTGTCGCCGATTTTAAATTCAGAATTTTCATCTTTTAAAAATCTAATCCGCTCAATGTGTTGTGCAATCCTTTTTCCGACAGGATTGATAAGTACTAAGCTTGGTTTTTCCCGGATTGCGCTCATTCGGCCAATGATAAATGCTGTGCTGTTTTTGCAAGCTTCTAGTCGTAAAAGTGAATTTCGGTAGAGGTTATGGTAAATGATGGGTTGAACTATTTCTCCTTTGTCGTTCAATAAACCGAAACGTTCATTTTTTCTGACCTTAAAAAGTCCGTCGCCGAAAGCAGTAACTTCATCATATGCAATGCTTTCTCTTTTAATGGTTCCCGGTTCTATAGGTAAGAAATACCATTTCGAATTTCGTGCTACAAACATGCCAAATTCACCGGGATACAAAATGCCTTCTGAACGCGTGTTTTCAATTAGGGTTCCGTCGATTTTTTGTGCATAATAAACTTTAGTTTTTCCCGAATTTTCGGTTTGAATACAATAGCTTATTTGTGGATTTTCAGGAAAGGAATAAAGCGAAGTGTTATGAAATGTTAGTATGGTATCATTCTTAATGGTTATGATTTCTCCGCTTCTTTCTATGAGCATTTTTTTTCCTTTTTTGCTGATGCGGTGGATGTCTTCATTTACGAATGCCACAATAACTTTTCCCTCTTTGTCAATGATGCCTGTTCCCTTATCGGTTTTAACCAGGTACCAAAACATCGGCATACTGAAGTAATCTATTTCATGACAAATCGCCGGAAGGATTTCTTTTCCTGTGTTGGAATACAAACCAAAATATCCTCGCGACCACACCTGAAAATTTCCAAATAAATCAGGTCGATCTTCGATGTATTCAAAATTTACAGGAATAATGGCTTTTCCCTTCGGATCAATCATTCCCCATTTGTTACCAATTCTGCAAGCATGATATGTAGGCTTGTTTTCGTTTACCGGAAAAAGAAGGTCATCGTAAACTATTGGAAGGACGATTTGATTCAGAGAGTCAATAAATCCATGTTTACCGTTTTTTGCGACATGAAGTAAATTGAATTTTACAAGAGATTCAGGATTTAGCGCATTGTCATATAATGCCGGAATGATAATGGTTTTGTTCTCCCTCATTAAGCCATGTTTTCCATTTTCGGAATATGGAATGAAGGAAGCATACTGTGCACTGCATTCTTGACAAAGCAATAGAAGTATGGAAAAATGAAGAATGTACCGCAGCATAATGTAACAACGAGAAATGAAGTGAATTGTTATTTTTTTGGCAGGGGTTTATTCTTTATTTGATGCAATTCAAGTTCTGCCATTTTCCAAAACTTCAATTGGCTGATAGACCGGACGAAATCAAACTTATTATCTCGGAAAGAGATGCATTAAAAAATATGAACCTAATTTAACTTAATTTGTACAGGAGTAAAAATGCACATGCGCCTTTGTCTACTTTTAATTTTCTTCTTTTCCTCAATTTTCACCTTCGCTCAACCGGGTGGTGGTGGAGGCTTTCATGTTCAACATTTTCTTCATGCCAATGGTAGTCCTGTTTTAGTAAAGGATTCGGCTGTTTTTAAGGTCCGCAGTTTTATCCTAAAAGCTAACGAAGTTGTTCGCGAAACATTTGAATCGCGTCAGTTGTGTTTACCCTCGGCTACACAATGGCAGCATGCGAATGGATTATGGATTCAGCCCGCGAGCGAATATTTCTGGACAAATGAAAACCCACTACAATTAAAAAATCACCGCTTGTTTCTTACCGATGGTATAACGGAAATGATGATAGATTTTTTGAATGTTCCCGGTGAAAATGGCGCAGGAAGGATTTTTCGAATTGATTCTTTAAGGCTTTCGGAAGGATATTTTGTATTCGATTTCAAATCAGTTGACAATGCATCGAACGTAAGGTCACCATTACGTAGTTTGAATGATCGGCATCCTTTTTTGATCCGCAAAGCAAATAAAATTTCTACCGATTTGTTCCCGGATCGTGCCCCGGGAAAGTCCTATTTACTGTACCGTATAGATGACGATTTACAAAGTAAAGACACCTTGAATGCGAGCATAAACATTCGGATGTATAAGTCGAAGAATCAAGGGAAATCCGATTGTGCACTCTCCTGGAGATTGGTAAAGTATTACGAATTAAAATCGATGTATCGTGAAGCTTTGCAGGCATTGGAGCTGGCGAGGTATTGTAAACAAGATCAATATTCGGACGAAGAAGAATCCTATTTGCGAAAGATTGATTTACAACAAAAGCAAGGTGATTATGCAGCTTTGATACTTAGTTATGATCAGTTGATCAGAGAGGCAGAATATCCACTTGCCTATATATTGGAAAGGGAATGGATTAGAGCATATTTCCTTGGAGAAAGTTCTACAGCTCTTACGAATTTGAGAAAAGAAGTTTTGGAAATTCCCGACGACCATATGCAAGGAAATTGGTATGGATTGTCTGAATATGCATCTCTATATTTCATGTTAGGGAGAATAGAATTTCTAGCGAATGAAAAGCAAAATGCCTATTTCCATTGGCGTGTGTGCATGCAGCATGGATTTGGTCAAACAAGCGACAGAATGTATATTGTTCATTTCGATTCTTTAATTAAACAGGGAACT
>JBIKKU010000052.1:0-12482 GCA_044360245.1 Flavobacteriales bacterium
GTAAAGTGACGAATGTAGCGGTAAATCAGGCCGACAAATACACCGGACAAGAAGGTCGTTACGATTCGCGATTCGATAAATCGAAAGTTGATGAGGACATTTACAACGAATTAAAGGCACTCGAAAAACAAACCTTCAGTGATTTGTCGCAACAACGCGGAACCAATAGTCCGAATGATCCAAACGCCATTGAAAAGCAGGAGAAAACGACAAGCAAAACCGATCCGCGACAACAAACTGATGATGTAAATCCTTCCGGAAATAACGGAAGTAAACAAGCAAAACCTTCGCGTGCAACGGCATCTTTTGATTTGGAGGGGCGCAACAAGGAAAAATTACCTGTTCCTTCCTATACCTGTATTGGAAGTGGAACTGTTGTGGTAAAAATTCAGGTAAATAGAAGTGGTAAAGTGGTTGGTACCTCTGTATTGAAAAGTGCTACCAATACTACCGATGAATGCATGATTGAGAATGCATTGAATTATGCCGGTCGCGCTAAGTTCACGGCTTCTTCAACTGCTGCGGAACCGCAAACCGGGACCATTACGTACAATTACATCGCACAATAATCAGTTTTTGCAATAGTCTTGTATGGCCTTGCAAACGGTATTGACGTCATCAATGGTCATATTGTTGTACAAAGGCAATCGCACTAAACCATTTCCAAATTTTTCGGCATGAGGTAATGAAATTTGTTGGCCAAATTTTGATTGAGCAAACTCACTTTGGTGCAAGGGCATGTAATGGAAAGTACATTGAATGCTTTTTGATTTCATAAAAGAAAGAAAAGCATCGCGCTTGATTTTTTCCGGAAACACCATAAAAAAATGATGCGCATTGTGTTGCATGTATTTTTCGATTTTCGGCAATTCAAAACAATGCTTGTAGTCTAATTGCTTTATGCGATTTGCATAGGTATTCCATAGTGCCTTTCGGTGCAGCAAAGCTTCTTGTGTGTGTTCCAATTGTGCTAATAAAAAAGCGGCGGTTATTTCGGAAGGATAATAGGATGAACCGATAGATTTCCATCCGTAAGATTGCACTTTACCTTTGAGAAAAGCGACTCGGTCGGTGCCTTTTTCCCATATCATTTCTGCCTGTTCCGATTCCATGTTTTCGCGGATGATCAATAAACCACCTTCTCCGCAAATCACATTTTTGGTTTCGTGAAAGGAGTATGTTCCGTAATCACCAAGGGTTCCCAAAACTTCTTCATTGAAACGAGCATCATAACATTGTGCTGCGTCTTCAATTAAAATCAGTCCGTGTTTTTTTACCAGACCACGAAAAGCATTCATGTCGCAAGCCATTCCTGCATAATGCATCACCACGATTGCTTTTGTTTTATTGTTGATTAAGGTTTCGGTGTGAATGGGGTCCATGTTTGGATGATCCGAGCAAGAATCGGCAAAACGAATCACCGCGCCATGTAAAGCAAAAGCATTGGCAGTACTTACATAAGTATAGGATGGTACAATGATTTCATCACCGGGTTGAATGTTGCATAACAAGGCAGTCATCTCCAGTGCATCGGTGCAGGAAGTCGTAAGCAATGCATGATCAATTCCAAAATGCGTTTTGAAAAAATCATTGCATTGCGCGGTAAATAATCCGTTACCTGAAAACTTGCCCGATTCCAATGCACGCGCAATGTAGGACTGTTCTTTTCCGCAGAGGTATGGACGAGTAAATGGAATCATTTTACCGAAGATACAAATTCATGATACTTACCGGTTATAAAACGAAAAACCCTTGTGCAGGTTGTCTGACAAGGGTTCTTCAATGGGGAGGAATATTACCAGGCAAAAAGCGGACGATTGCTCATCAAGGCATTTACCTCTTTGCGCACTTCTGCAATGGTGTTTTCGTTTTCCATGTTCATGAGCGCTTTATCAATCAGCTCAACGATTTTTGGAATTTCGTTTTCTTTTACGCCACGAGTGGTAATGGCAGCTGTTCCAACACGAATCCCGGAAGTAACAAAAGGCGATTTATCATCGAAGGGAACCATGTTTTTATTCACGGTAATATCAGCCAAAACCAATGCATTTTCTGCAGCTTTCCCGGTGAGGTTTTTACTGCGCAAGTCGATCAGCATGCTGTGGTTGCTTGTTCCACCACTTATGACTTTATAACCGCGTTTCACAAACTCTTCGGCCATCACGGCTGCATTTTTAATCACTTGTTTTCCGTATTCTTTCCATTCCGGAGCAAGAGATTCACCAAAAGCTACAGCTTTCGCAGCAATGACGTGTTCAAGCGGACCGCCTTGTGTACCGGGGAATACAGCACCATCGAGCAGCGCCGACATTTTTTTGATTTCACCTTTGGGTGTTTTATGTCCCCAAGGATTATCAAAATCTTTTCCCATCATGATTACACCACCACGCGGACCACGAAGTGTTTTATGTGTAGTGGAAGTCACAATATGACAATGCGGCATCGGGTCATTTAAGAGTCCTGCTGCAATCAATCCTGCAGGATGCGCAATATCGGCCATCAACAAGGCACCAACGGCATCTGCAATTTCACGCAAACGTTTATAATCCCAATCACGCGAATACGCAGAAGCTCCGCAAATGATCAGCTTAGGTTTTTCTTCTTTCGCTTTTGCTTCTACTTTATTGTAATCGATGGTTCCGGTAGCTTCTTCAACTCCATAGAATGTGGGACGGTACAATTTTCCGGAGAAGTTCACCGGAGAACCGTGCGTAAGATGTCCGCCATGAGACAAATCAAAACCAAGAATCGTATCTCCCGGATTCAATACCGCCAACATCACCGCAGCATTGGCCTGAGCGCCTGAGTGTGGTTGCACATTGGCCCATTCTGCACCGAAAAGTTGTTTCAAACGATCGATGGCCAATTGTTCCACCTGGTCAACTACTTCACATCCGCCATAATAGCGTTTGGCAGGAAGTCCCTCTGCATATTTGTTGGTGAGTACCGATCCCATGGCCTGCATCACTTGTTCGCTTACAAAGTTCTCGGAAGCGATAAGTTCAATGCCTCGCGTTTGGCGTTGTTTTTCTTCATCGATCAGATGAAAAATCTTTTCGTCTCTTTTCATGTACGTTGAATTTGGGTCCAAAGATAATGAAACCGAAGGACCAATAGGGTAAAATTGAGTAAGGAACAGGTAATCTAAACTTGTTTTTTGAAGCCACTCCTTAAACTCATCCAGCCCATGGCACTGCATAAGGCAATATAGGGCATGGCAGGAATGCGGAAACGGGCCTCCATCTCTGTGCCCAGGCCGGTTAGCGAGAAATAAGCCAAAACAAAAAAGAGGATCAACATCACCCCAATCCATTGCCGATTTCGAATAAAAAAGAGGCAAAACAAGACACCGATTGCATAGGACAAAATGACGATAATCTGCAGAACAACCAGCACACGTGTAAGCGGATAAGGTGTTGTGATTTTCCAGGCCTCATCAGGTCCGAGTCCGGTCTGTGTTTGGTTGATGAATCCACTCATGGGGTAAAAAAACAAACGAATGTTTGCTTTGAAGGCATTTTTAAAAAACAGAAATGGATGTTGTGTGATTTCCTGAATTGCACGGTTGCGCAATCGGGGATAAAATGTTCCGGGATCATTGTAAGGTGTTTCCTTCATCCCATGCATAGCCTCTTCATACAATACCAAACGTGCTTCATTGATATGTCCGCCATGCACTTCTTTGTAAATATCTGCAGCTGAAAAATAGGCGAGATTAAACGAACTGATGTGGGAGAAAAAAGGCTTTCCGAATTGTATTTGATTTCGCGCGATCCATGTTCCTGTAAGAAGTAAAAAGGGAATGAAAAAACTGATGAGTGCTTTCGTCCAATTGTTTTTTCTGTATTTGCAGACGAGCAACAATAAGGGTGAAAAAAAGAAGGGGAATAAAATGCCAATGGGACGAATCATTGCGGCAAGTCCGAGGAATAGCGAACTCCAAACCAAGTTTTTGTTTCTCCCTCTTTCTCGAAAAGTGAAAAAGAACGCAATGGCCAAAAGCAAAAACAACGTGAAAAAAGTTTCGCCCATCACCAGATTAGAAAATACAATTGATGGAATATCCAATGCAATCATCCATCCTGAGAATAGTGCAACACCACGGTGCTGTGTGAGTCGAAGCGCCAGTTGATATGTGAATGCAGCGGTAAAACTCCCGGCAACAATTTGCAAGAAGAGAAAAACAAGAATTTGGTTACCGCAAAGAATCAACAAACCGGGTAAAAAAGGCGGACGAAAAACATCCGGATAAAACGGTGCTTCATCGCTCATGCTGTATCCATTGCCGGAAATGGAGTTGCTTGCAATATTGATGTATCCCGTTGAATCGGCAAGCAAAAAACCATTTTCTGAAATAGAAAGCACATAAAAGAACCAGAGCAAACGCAAAGCAAGACCAACCAGAAAAATGGTCAGGAGATTACGGTCGGAAAAAAACCTTTTTGCCCTGCTTATCATTCAGACTAAAATAGTGCAATAATTGGCTATTTTTGAGGAATGCAAAAGACTTCCGTGAAATTCTTTTTGTTGTTGTCCTTTATAGAAGGGTCGGCGGTGATGGCTACTGAATTACTTGGTGCTAAAATGCTTGCTCCTTTTTTTGGATCATCGTTGTATGTTTGGTCCTCTGTGATGGCCATTACACTTGGAGGTTTGGCTGCAGGTTATTTTGCAGGGGGTGTTTTTTCTACCCGAAACAATCCCGAAAAAACGCTTTATAAAATCATGATAGGTGCAGCTGTTTTTACAGTGCTTCTCCCTTTTACTTCTTCGATGAGTTTGCAGTTGTTTGGCTATTTCAGTTTGTTGCCGGCCGTCACCATCAATGCCATTTTAATTCTTTTTCCACCGGTGTTTTTAATGGGCATGGTTTCTCCGATGATCATCCGCAATATTGCCAGTGATGCGAACGATGCCGGAAAATCTGCAGGAACCGTATATGCTATCTCTACGGTAGGAGGTATTCTAGCTACTTTCGCTTTTGGTTTTTATATCATTCCGCATTTCGGTTTGGTTTATCCTGCCGTGCTAAGCGGATTGATTCTCGGAGTTTTGCCGCTCATTCAATTGGTAAAAAAAAAAGAGTATAGCGGATTCATTTTGATCATTCTTGCTTTTTGGTCATGGACTTCCTCCCACAAAGCATTTAGTTCTCATGTAAAAATTGTTTACCAAAGCGAAGGTCTGTTGGGGCAAATATTGGTGGTTGACTTTCCCAATGCCATTTATTACAACGACTCCACCCGAAATGGAGAATATTCGCGGTGGATGTTTGTTAACCGTGTTTCGCAAACCATGAACGATCCGCATGCCGACATCAGTAAAGGCGAAGAGCGTTTCTTTACCTACGTCTACCGCATGGGTGCTGTTTTGGATACAATGAAGCTGAATGGAAAAGAGGTGTTGTTGTTGGGTTTAGGTGGAGGAAGTGTGGCAACGCATTTGCACGAAAAGGGATTTTCGGTGGAAGCTTGTGAATTGGATCAGCGCATTGTTCATGTGGCGAAAACCTATTTCGAATTGGATGATCAGGTCAATGTTCATGTGGATGACGCAAGGCATTTTGTGAAAACAGCATCAAAAAAATACGATGTACTGATATTTGATACCTTCAAAGGAGAAGAAACACCAAGTCATATTCTTACTACCCAAAGTCTGGAAGAGGTTAAGAAAATACTTCAGCCGAATGGAGTGGTGTTGATCAACAGCTTCGGATTTTTCAATGGCGATAGAGGCAGAGGAATGCGCTCCATTTATAAAACATTGCAACATTCCGGATTTTATGTGCGCGTTTTACCCACCGAAAAAAATGAAGATTTGAGAAATCTTGTCTTTATCGCATCACTTCATCCGCTTTCCAATCATCCTGATTTTATCAACGTGGAAGAAAAAGATTTGAAAGATGCACTTGTGTTGACCGATGATTATCCGGTTTTTGAATTGATCAATGCACCTGCAGGATTATCCTGGCGAAAAGCTTCTATCAGGACATTTCAGATGGATCCGAATCAGAAGGCAATTCCTGTTTTTGAATAAGCTGTTTTTCTCCGATTAAAAAAATGCTCAGCAGCATAAACAACACCGGTGATTGCGCTGCACCCATAATCCATCTTGAAAAACTATAAGACAATTCCTGAATGGCAGGAATGATTTTTCCCACTGCCATTGCAATGGCCGCTAATACAAATGCACTTCCATAAAGTATCAGGCAATACCAATAATTTCTGCGCTTCGGAAAGAATAGCCATATTCCGAATAAACCGATCCCTAAAAAGACAAAGGCGAAAAAGCAGGTAGCGAGCCATTTTAATAAATGCAATTGTCCCAGACTCATTCCCTTTAAAAAGCCCATTCCGTATTTCAGCGGAAACTCCGGATATCCCCATTCTACAACAGAAATCCATGAATTGGTGTACCGAAAAAAAATCTCGCGGTAAAATCCTACAGCTGCAAAAAGAAAAAGTAGCACCAGAACGCTCAACCATTTTTTCATTTTGTCGAAGTCTGTATGGTTTGCGAATGATTTTCTTCCTTCGATTTTTTTGGGCGAACGTTGGCATATTTGTTGAGCCAGATGTACCAAGTCAAAAAGATAACGCCATACATCACAAGTGAAAATGTGTAGGTGTGGTTAAACTCGGTCCACTCACGGGAGATGGTATCCAACATTGCTAGCGCGGCAATCCGAATAATATTCAGGATCCAGATGACAAGCGTTCCTATGCCAATGAAATACAATTTGCTTTTGATGTTTCCCGGGAAAGCAATTAAAAATCCGGTATACAATGCCACAAGGGTTATGGAGTTGCAACTGTCGCCCACAAAAACACCGCTGGTACCTTCAATGGCAATTACCTGACCCGAAACGTTAATGGTGTATCCCAGCCATTCCAAAAGATCTTCCGCAACCCAAATGGTGTAATAATTCACGAAGTGATCGAGTCCGCCTTGTGGATGTAACCAGGAATCGTAAAGAAGAAACCAGCCTAAATACAATCCGGCGAAATAGAGTAGAAAGCGGATGAAAGGTTGTTGGAAATATTCCTTCATGGCTATAAAAGGAAAACCCCGGATCAGCCGGGATTTTCTTGTTTCATTTGATATATTTTTCGACCTCCAATCAGCGCACCTGCACCTGCGAGGAAGAGCAATCCACCGTCAATAGGTACCGGACAAGGAGGGAAGGGGGCTTGTCCGCAAGGCGGATTTGGCGGTCCCATACCCATACCGGAGGCTGCATATGCTTCGTTGGCAAAAACAGCAAGAATGGCAAAAAGAAGAATGAGATATAGTCTCTTTTTCATGTGGACAAATGTAGCGATTATTCCTTGAAGAATTTGCGGGTAATGATTTTGTCGCCCACCTGAACATTTACCAGGTAAATACCCGAGAAGGATTCAGGAATGGCAAGGTAAATCACTTGATCTTTGGCTTCGACTTGCATGCCGGCAATGATCGGTTGACCCAAGAGGTTCACCACAGAGATGGCAGCGGCATTGGTTTCTTCAAAATTGAAAGCAACGAATGTACCGTTTGCGTTTTTGTTGATTTCTGCAAAGTCATCCAAAGAAGTAACTGGTGCAATTTTTTCACAACCGTTGTTGCTCAAATGCAAAACAAAACGATCGGCATCCATAGAGGAAGCTTCGAAAACATAGCCTGATTGACGCAAATCGTGACGTTGACCGGTTTTACGATCTTCTAGAATAACGCAAGAATAGCCGGCCAATTCTGCCATTTCGATGTTGCTTGCGCTCAGGGTATAAAGCCCTTCGAGGCTAACATTGATGAAAAGCGGGATGTGTTGTTCATCTTCTTGTTGCATGTAATTCACGCGAAGACGCTTGTTGTCTACCATCGAATACAATGCAGGAGCATCAGGATGCGGAACTTTCATGAAAGTCACATCTTCACCATTCACATAAGATTTAGAGAAATCGCCAAATACAAATTGTGTGTTGGAAGTGAAACGCGTTAAGCCATTAGATTCCAAACGAATGTTGAATTTGTCCATCGTTCCGGAACGGTAAGAGCTGGATGTTGAAGAAGTTTTTTGATTTTCTTGGAACAAAACAGTTGGAGAGCCGCTGTTGACTTCAATCCAAAAACCACCATGCGGTTCAACAGTTCCACCGCTAATCGATTGGAAATCTTCAATGGCTTCATCATAGAACATCCATGTGGCATTGATCGTTCCTCCGGAAGCTGTGCGGAAGGTGCTAAAATTGATGTGTGAAGCATATGGATTACCTACCAGATTCCAGCCATCGTTGACCAAGGTACATTGTCCTGATACGTCAATATCACCGTAGTTTGGCGTGCCAATCGTGTTTACGGTAGTCGCGTTAAAGGTAGTCTGACTGCCATCCGAATCGAGGTAAACTTCGTATCCAAGTCCCGGTGTGAGTGCAGTTGCAGCTGAAGTGATGGCAACATAATCCCATGCTGTTTCTGAATAACCCCAGGCTGATGGAAACTGGTCCGGCGGATTGTACCCGTATACAAAAAGAAGTTCATTGTCCCAATCGGCAAAAGTTGAACCCTGCACAGGTGAGGACATATCCGAATAACCTGCTGTTCTGGCGCTAATGAAACGTTGAACGGTAATGTTTCCGGTAATATTTGCACTCGCGTGTAATTGGTCGATGCGCGCAGTAGAAGTTGCATCAGAAACTAGTGTAAGTGTTGCGCCTCCGTTGATATTTAGGGTTGCAGCAGTGGTAATGTCGAGAGTTGAAACCACATTAACGATTCCTGAAGTCATGGTAGCGGATGTTCCGGAGGAAATGTTGAGCGTACCAATTGAAAATGCTGTTGAAGAGGAGAAATTTTGTGTAGTGGCTGAATTGAGGGTAAGCGTTCGTGTTGAGCCATTGCTAATTGTACCACTGTTTGCAAAATTGCCTGATACAACAAGGTCTTGTCCGTTCATGTTAAAGCTTCTTGACCCATTTACGGTAAAGTTTCCGTTCACAATGGTGGATGTGCTTTGAGAAACAGTTGTTCCGTTAATGGTTAAATGGTGATAAGTGCTGGCGCTTGCGGTTGGTATAGTTGCAGAGTTATATTGCACCGTTACACTATTGCCTGAAGCGTTTGCGTTAAATACGTTGCCTGAGCCCGTTAGAAAACCAGAAGCTCTGAGGGTTAATGATCCTGTAGCAGTATTGGTGAAAGTGACATTGGTGCCATTAATAACTGTAGCAAGGGATAATGTTCCGCTGTTGTTAATAACAGCATTGTCAAGAAACCTAACGTTCACATTTTTGGTAATTGTGGTTCCTGCTTGGATGTTACGAGTGTTGGCAAAGGTGTATCTTACACTTTGTCCAAATGTTCCGCTCCCCGAAATTTCGGTTCCGGGCGATTTAAAGGAAACCGACCCCGAAGAAGTTTCTGCTCCGTCGTTTTGATAATCACCATTGATGTAAAGCACGGCAGAATTGATGGTTATAGTACCCCCGATATTCACGGTTAGGTTTCTGCAGTATCCGTTTATTCCACTAACAACGGTAATTTGATGCCCACTCAAAATGGTAATATCGTCATCCGTGTCAGGAATCCCATTAGCATCCCCAACAACAATCCAAGTGCCCGGATTATTCCATGGACCAGTGCCGTTGGAGGTAAATGTCCCTGCCATCGAGAAAAGGCAAGTATGGAGAAATAGGGAGAATAGTAAAACGTGTTTCATAGCATTCAGCTTTCTGAATAAAAATACGGAAGAATTCCTTTAGGGATGCCAAAAATACAATGAAACGGGTAGATTTTGTTGTAAAAACCGTATTTCAACGGATAAAAGGCCTTTTTTGCCCGTGTGGTATTGAAAAAATATCGGTTTATTTGTGATTCCAATTATGAACAAATCCGCTAATTCAAATCACAAGACGCTGAAAACCAACAATACACTTGTTGATATCGAAGATTTACGTCTGGTGTTACGGATTCTGGGGAAAAACTGGTGGATATTCCTTGGACTTCCTATTGTGCTGGCCTCATTAGGCTACTTCTTTGCCCACCGCCAATCGGATCAGTATGGCGCGAGTTGCCAAATTTTGTTGAAATCGGGTGAAACCTACGATTACCAAAATCCTTTGTACAAAGGCTTGGGGTATTATGGTGTTTACAATGACATCAACAACCAAATGCGGATCCTTAAATCACGTGATATCATTGGTGAAGCGCTTGATAAGCTCGATTACAAAGTTTCCTACTTCATCGTTGGACGGATCAAAACAACTGAGTTGTTCGGTGGTATGCCTTTTCATGTTCATGTAGATTTAATCAATGGCGGACTTTATGAGTTTCCTATTGATTTTAGGATAAAGGACATGGAGCATTTTAGCGTGCATTTTACCAAAAATGGGGAAACGTTCGAAAAGACTTATCCATTCAATGAGGAGGTCATTGACGAAAATTTTAGAATGACAGTTGTTACGAATGAATTACTCAACAAGAAAAGTGTCGCAAAACTGAGTTTAAACCATTATCAATTTGTAGTGCACAGCAGGGAATATTTGGTCCGGAAATTTTTGAATTCCATGACCATTGAAAATGAAGAATACACCTCAATTTTAAATATCACCGTTCGCGACGAAATTCCTGAGCGAGCAAAAATGTTTTTAGATACACTCGCAGATGTTTACGTGAATTATTCTCTCAAAGCAGAATTGGAAATCAATGAGCGTACGCGTCTATACATTGAAAAGCAATTGGATGAGGTGACAGGTATTATGGACTCTATCGAAACTGAGCTCGAAATGTACCGAAGTCAGAAAGCCATTCTCGATTTACCAAAAGAAAGCGAACAATACTTCCAGGAATTGGTGCGTTTTGATGCGAAAAAACGGGAGTTGGAAATGAAAATTGAAAACCTCAATTCACTTGAGGATTATGTTTTCATGGCCGATAATGAACGTTTGCTTCCTCCCTCATTTTACATTTTGGAAAACGATCAATATTTGGAGTCAACATTAAATGAGTTGTATGAATTGCAATTGAAGCGTATTGAAAACAAAAACATTGTAACGGAGTCAAGCGCTGTAATCAAACAACAAGACCGCAAAATGGAATTGTTGAAAAAGGATTTGTTGATATACATCAAAAACACCCGAAAGGCCATTGGTGAAAGCATGGTGGATGTTCAAAAACAAATCAATCATTATGAGACACTCATTCGCGCCATTCCTAAATCAGAAAGAGATATTTTAGGAATTGAACGCAGGTTGCAAGTAAACGAGAAGCTTTATGTATTTCTTCTCGAAAAAAGGGCTTCAACAGTGATTGCACGCGCAGGTATTATTCCACAAGTGAGTTTGATTGAATCTGCTCGTGGAATTGGCTTGATCAACCCCGGTAGAAAGCAAAAACAAGTATTGTACTTTCTGCTCATTGGTTTGGCATTGGCCGCAATGGTTGCATTTTTCCGTCACTTATTCTTTGAGCGCATTGAAAATCTGCGTGAGTTGGCCTCTGTTACTTCTTTAAATATTTTAGGCGGTGTTCCTTTTTCAAGTGGAGTAGCGGATGATAAAATTATATTGAAAGATCAACCAAAGTCGCAAGTTTCCGAATCGTTCAGGAACCTACGTACCAATCTTCAATATTATGGAGAAGAAGGTAAGTCTAAAGTGGTATTGATTTCTTCCTTGCATCCGGGTGAAGGAAAAACTTTCTGTTCCATTAACCTTTCCTATATATTATCCCGATCGGAAAAGAAAGTGCTGTTGATTGACTTCGACTTGCATAAACCCAAAGTGCACAAGACCATGGGGATGGATAATACTCATGGAACTTCAACCTACCTTATTGGTCGCGATAAAATTGAATCCATTATTCGTAAGTCCGATATTGATTTCCTTGATATCATTACCGCCGGACCTGTGCCTCCGAACGCTTCCGAACTTGTTGTGAAAAAACTAGTAGATGATTTGATTGCTTATGGTCGTGAACATTATGACATTGTAGTAGTCGATACACCTCCGATTGGTTTGATTAGTGATGCGCTTTCATTAATGTCGAAAGTAGATACTGCCATCATCGTAATGAACACCAAATACGCCACACGCAATGCGGTTAAGTTCCTTGAGGATTTGGTGAATAAAGAACAAAGTGCTTCCATCGGATTGGTGTTGAACAGCATCAAAATGAAACGCATTCAATACTACTACGCTAAATACGGTTATGGCTATGGTTATGGATACGGCTATGGTTATGGATACGGTTATGGGTACGGTTATGGATACGGCTACGGATACGGTGAAGAAAACGAAGGAAAAAAAGGACTAAGAAGAAGGAAGAAGAAAAAGGATGATAATGAAGCCTGAAGAAAAAGAATGGGATGTAATTATTAAATCCGATCGAAAGCTTTGGCACTTCGGTTTTTCCGAGCTTTGGCGTTATCGGGATTTGGTGATGTTGTTTGTGCGCAGAGACTTCGTGGCCAATTACAAACAAACCGTTCTTGGTCCCTTGTGGCATAT
>JBIKKU010000345.1:0-3498 GCA_044360245.1 Flavobacteriales bacterium
CACTTACCTTTACCATCATTTTTGGGAACATCGCAGGACTGAGTACCGATGGAAGTCCGAAAATTTTGTTTTACCTCTCCGGAATTATTGCCTGGAGTTATTTTTCATTAGGCCTAACCAAAACATCTTCCACCTTTGTTGCGAACGCGCATATTTTTAGCAAAGTATATTTTCCACGATTGAGTGTGCCAGTGTCGGTTGTTATATCAAACCTGATTTCATTTGGTATTCAGTTGTTGACATTTGGCGGATTTTTGCTCTATTTTGTTTTTGTTGAGGGTTATTCTTTTCAAGGAAATTTCACTTTAATTTTTTTACCCGTATTGTTGGTTCTAATGGCGTTTTTGGCATTGGGTGCAGGGATTTTGGTTTCTTCATTGACGACCAAATACCGTGATATTTCTTTTTTGGTGGGATTTGGAGTGCAATTGATGATGTATTTCAGTCCGGTAATTTTTCCATTAGATACCGTAAATGGCAACCTGAAATATTTGTTGCTTGCCAACCCCATGACGCCCATCATTGAAGCATTCCGTTACAGTTTACTTGGTACCGGAGAATTCAATTGGATGCATATCGCTTATAGTTTTACAGTCACTTTGATTTTCCTTTTTGGAGGAGTCATCGTTTTTAATAAGGTTGAACGCAGCTTTAATGATACGGTGTGATGGCTTCAGAAAAATTGGTAATAAAAGTTGATCATTTATCTAAAAAATACCGCTTGGGTGTTTTTGGGAGTGGGACTTTGCGTGAAGACATAGGGCTTTTTCTTGCCAAATTGCGCGGAAAAAAAATCGAGCAAATTTCTAAAGAGAACCGTGCAAGCGGAAAAGGCGATTTCTGGGCTTTGCGCGATATCAATTTTGATGTGAAAGAAGGGGAAATCCTTGGTATCATTGGAAAAAATGGAGCAGGGAAATCCACCTTATTAAAAATTTTATCGCAGATTACCTCACCAACCGATGGTGAAATAAAATTGAAAGGAAGGGTCGCAAGTTTGCTTGAAGTCGGTACCGGATTTCATCCAGAATTGACAGGCAGAGAAAATATTTTTCTCAACGGAGCAATTTTAGGAATGACCAAAGAAGAGATCAAAAGTAAGTTGGATGAAATCATTGCTTTTTCTGGTATAGAACATCATATTGATACACCCGTAAAGCGTTATTCTTCCGGGATGAAAGTGCGATTGGGATTTGCAGTTGCTGCACATTTGGAACCTGAAATATTAGTCATTGATGAAGTTCTTGCAGTAGGTGATGCCGATTTCCAAAAGAAATGTCTTGGTAAAATGAAAGATGTATCGCAAAGCGGAAGGACGGTTTTGTTTGTGAGTCATAACATGACCGCCGTTCGATCTTTGTGCTCGCGTTGCGTTTTATTGGAAGAAGGAAAATTGGTTTTTGAAGGTAGTCCGGATGAAGCCGTTGCACGCTATCTTGGCGGGGCTGTTGGACAAAGAACGTCTCATGTTTGGAATGAGCAAACTGCTCCCGGAAATGAATCTGTAAAATTGTTTTCTGTTTCTGTGGTTAATCTGAATAAATCCGGAAACACTCCTGTATCCATGGAGGATGACTTTGCAGTGCGATTAAAATATACCTTGTTTGAAAGTTCGGAACGGTACGATTTTACATTGCAGTTTAAAGGTCCCGAAGGAGAAATACTCTTTGCCACCGGTACAGGGATTCTTCAGGCAAAATCAAACGAGCCGGGTACATATTCAGCTGAGTTGCTCGTTCCTGGAAATTTATTTAATTCAGGAACAGTAGAAGTGAATTTGCTCGTTGTAAAAAACCGAAGAGAATTGATTTATACGGTGGATAGTCTGTTGTCGTTCACGATCATCGAAAAGGCGAAGCAGGAAGGACAATGGATGGGGAAAGCGAAAGGGTATTTTGCACCTGTATTGGAGTGGAAAATAGCACAGGAGGTAAATTTATGATTACGGTAACTCGTGCATATCTACCTTCGGAAGAGCGACTTCAACAGAAGTTACAAGAGGTGTGGCAAAGTGGCATTTTAACCAATAACGGTCCACAATTACGGGAGCTGGAACGAAGGTTGAATAAAGTTTTAGACACCAAAGGACTTCAGATTGTAAGCAATGGCACCATCGCAATTCAATTGGCCTTGCGAGCGCTTGGCGTAAAAGGAAAAGTGCTTACTACTCCATATTCATACGTTGCCACTACCAATTCAATTCTTTGGGAATATTGTGAGCCTGTTTTTATCGATATAGATCCTTTTGATTTTAATGTGAATGTTGATTTGATTGAAGCGAAATTAAAATCAGGAGCTTCGGCTATGTTGTTTACGCATGTGTATGGTTTGCCATGCAATGTAGAACGCATTAGCGCGCTTTCCGAAAAATATGCAGTTCCTGTCATCTATGATGCAGCTCATGCCTTTGGAGTGCGCATACACCGTCAGTCCGTGTTAAATTATGGAGATGTAAGTACGCTAAGTTTTCATGCGACAAAAATTTTCCACATGGTGGAAGGTGGTGCAATGGTTGCCGGAAATCAGAAACTATTCGACGAGCTTTTTCTTTACAAAAGTTTCGGACATATTGGAGATACATATTTCCAACTTGGAATTAATGGAAAGACATCCGAGGTGCATTCTGCTGTTGGACATTGTGTGCTTGATGACATCTCTGAGATTATGACCAAAAGAAAAAAGCAATGGTTGTATTATTTTGAAAAGTTGAATGCGTTGCAACAATTTCAATTGCTTCAAATTCCCGACCATGTTGAATACAATTATTCCTATTTCCCGGTGGTTTTGCCCTCTGAGGATTTTTTGAAAAAGAAAATGGAACTCTTTAGAGAAAACGATATTTTACCTCGAAGGTATTTTTATCCTTCTTTGAATGAGTTGCCCTTCGTTGATCCTTGCGATTGCCCTGTGTCTTCAGCGGTTTCGAGGAAAGTTATTTGTCTCCCCTTGTATCATGATTTGAGTTTGGAAGATCAGGATAAAGTGTTGTCTGTTTTAATTTCCTGAGTCATGAGAATCGGAATCATGCAGCCATATTTTTTTCCTTACGTAGGTTATTTTAGTTTAATCCGGGCTACCGATTTTTGGTCGGTTTTTGATGATGTTCAATTTATTCGTCATGGTTGGATTGAAAGAAACCGGGTGCTGAATTCAAAAAATGAGTGGCACTATATTAAGGTTCCGCTTGTTAAAGGGCCAAGATCTCAAACCATTAAGGACACGCTGATTCGGAAAGATGAACCATGGCAGGAGGTAATGCTCGCGCAATTGACATGCTACAAAAAGAAGGCCCCATATTACGATGCAACCATTGATTTGGTAAAGCAAGTGATACATCATCCTTGGGAAGATATTTGCACATTAAATGTAGCTGCAATGGAAGCGGTATGTAATTATTTGGGTATGCCTTTTCGTTATGAGGTGTTTTCTAATGCCAATGTTGCAATTCCTAACGAAAATGTAAATGCCGGTGAATGGGCATTGCATATTGCCAAGCAT
>JBIKKU010000267.1:0-4488 GCA_044360245.1 Flavobacteriales bacterium
CAGTTGAATTCATTGATCAAAATCCAATTGGAAAATCTTCGCGAAGCAATCCTGTAACCTATGTGAAAGCCTTCGACGAAATCAGGAATTTGTTTGCGAGTCAGCAAGGTTCAAAAATCAAAGGTTTCAAGCCCTCGCATTTTTCTTTCAATGTAGAAGGCGGACGTTGTGAAGTTTGTGAAGGAGAAGGCAGCATTACTGTTGAAATGCAGTTCATGGCCGATGTGCATTTGCAGTGTGAAGAATGCAAAGGAAAACGATACAAAGAAGAAGTTTTGGAAGTCACTTATCAGGAAAAAAGCATTTTTGATGTTCTCGAAATGACGATTGACGATGCCATCGATTTCTTTTTCCAAAACAGTAAAACCAAAGGCGATTACGAATCCAAAATTGTGCAGAAACTTCGTCCGCTCGCAGAGGTTGGTCTGGGGTATGTCAAACTCGGACAAAGCTCTTCTACCCTTTCCGGCGGTGAGGCGCAGCGTATTAAACTTGCTTCATTTTTAGGAAGTGAAAAACACGATACCACCACACTTTTCATTTTTGATGAACCTACCACAGGCTTGCATTTTCACGACATTCAAAAATTGCTTTACGCTTTGAATGCGCTTATCGATCGCGGACATTCGGTGCTCATTATTGAACACAATACCGATGTGATAAAATGTGCCGACTGGATTTTAGATTTAGGTCCCGAAGGAGGAGATGGCGGCGGAGAGCTTGTGTTTGAAGGAACTCCGGAAGAGCTCGTCAAAAACAAACGTTCTTATACTGCTAAATTCCTCAAGGAAAAATTGAAATAAAAAAGGCCGCAGAAGCGGCCTTTTTTTTGTTCTATCACACTAGCTTTATTTCAAATCAAGGTTTCCAATCATGAATTTATGATTGTACTTAAAGAAGGTGATTTTCCAAATGCCATTGAACTTAACCAGATGAACATCGTAGGTTCCTGTTAAGGAGCGGGTTTGAGAACCTGCCATGGTTTTTTTGTGATGGGTTTCGGTGCAATAAAAAAAAGTTGTTGCTCTGTCGTTTTGCACGAAAATCGTCATGTTGGAAATCTGGTGGTGACAATGATCCAGACCTTTTAAAGCACGGTCAAACACATTGGAAATTTGGGTAACATTTACCCTTACTGCATCTCCCCCAACCAGTGAGGTAATGTCAAATACCACTTCACGGTCGAAACAAGGCGCCATACTTTGGTAATCCTGAGAATCGATGGAGAGGAAAACCTGATTGACAATCAAAGAGACCGCTTCACGGTCGAGCATATAAACAAATGGATCCATGGCTTTATTTGGTTCCTAAATATAAACATTTTGAACGCTTTTGCAGGAAAAAAGAGGAAGAGCACCATTAAAAGTCGATGAAGCATGGGATATGCTTAATTTTACCCCATGAAGGCACACCACATTCCCATTCAAAAAACAGCACGGTATTTTTCGGAAGGAGAGCTCCACAAGGATACGCGGGAAGTATGGATTGTCTGTCACGGATACGGTCAACTTGCCGAATATTTTCTACGGAAATTCCAATTTCTTGCCTCTGAGGAACGTGTCATCATTGCCCCGGAAGGACTTCACCGTTATTACCTCAATGGCAGTTCCGGTCGTGTCGGAGCTTCATGGATGACCAAAGAAGACCGCCTCACGGATATCAATGATTATGTGCGCTTTCTGGATCAAATTTATGCAAGTGTAAAAAGCGAAGCACCACAAGCAAAAATTGTTGTTCTGGGATTCTCCCAAGGCTGTGCAACCGTTTCGCGTTGGCTAAGCTTCGGGGAAGTGCTCTGCGATAAACTTATACTTTATGCAGGGGTCTTTCCACCCGACCTTGATTTTGAGCTTGACGGAAGCAAATTGAAAAATGTTCCTGTAATCATTGCCAATGGCGACCAGGACGAATTTCTTCAGGAAAAGGATATCCATCACCAATTGGAGGTTTTAAAAAGACACCACATTTATCCGAAATACCTTCCGTTCAAGGGAACACATCAAATCTATACCGAAGTGCTGGTAGAAATTGCCCGCATTTAGTTTCAATTGGTGTAGATACATTAATTTCCTATCTTTCAGGAAGGGAAACCAAAAACCGGATTGTGAGGGTTATACTACTTGCCTTATTTTGCTTTGCATTCACATTTGTGAAAGCTACCGAAGAAATTCCGGTGATTTCGCTTCGTCCGGATAACATTGGTTTTTCCTTAGGAAAACAAACCATTTACCTGGAGGATCCCGAGCACAAACTCAGCATCGAGGACATCCTTCGGGATACCACATTGGTCTACAAAAAAGCTTCGAACAATGTGGAGAATTTGGATTTTACTACCTCTGCATTTTGGTTCCGATTTAAAGTCAAAAACGAATTACCCAAAGACATTCTTTTCTTCCTGGAAACCGCGCGACCACTAACCAACAAAGTAATTTTGTATCAGGTAAACAATGGCCGTGTCATCCGCAAAATGATGAATGGCGATAACATTCCCTACGAAGAAAGAGCCATCGCGCACCGAAAAATTTTATTTCCTATTCAGCTTACCGACGACAATCCCAGAGAATTTGTGCTCTATGCCGAAAGCGACGGTGAAGTCTTATCGATGCCATTGGTCTTCTGGAAGCCACAACAATTCATGGAATCGGATTATTTCTTTCAGTTCTACCATGGATTGTTTTATGGTGTTTTGTTTTTTGTAGCCGTAATTTATTTTTTCTTTTACATCGCACTCGGAGAACGATCCTTCCTCTATTATGTGTTGTATGTCGCATGGATGGCGCTTCTCCAGTTATCGTTGGATGGGATGTCCTACCAATTGTTCTTCAGCAATTCTCCATATTGGGCCGACCATTTCCTTGTTTTATCTGCCGGACAAGCTGTTTTCTTTGTGCTGCTTTTTGGAAACAGTTTTCTTAAAGTCAAGGAAAATGCCCCGAAGTTTTATTCCATTTACAAGTACCTCATTCCGATTATCGGTTTGATTTGCCTTTTTTCACTTGTTCCCGGGCCTCAGTATAAAATCTTCTATCCATTGGTAAATGCAGGAACCGGAATATCTACCCTACTTACCCTTTCCACCATTATTTACCTCAAAGCAAAACGCAAGCCTGTAGATTGGTTTTTCTTTACGGCATTTACTACACTCATTTTATCGGTGATTGTTTTTATTCTCGGACAATTTAATGTGATTGAAAACCGTGTTTTAACCGATGGCATTCTTAAAGCAGGAACCGGAATGGAAGTGATATTCCTTTCGCTTTCGCTTGCACGCAAGTACCGCGAATTGCAGGAAGCCAAAGAACATGCACAAAAAGAATTACTGCTTCAACTTGAAGAAACCAATAAACTCACCAGTGAAATCAATGTTCGTTTGGAAATCCAGGTTGAAGAACGAACCCGCGAAATCCGCCACCAAAAGGCAGAACTCGAAGAAAAAAATAAGGAGATTCTTTCTTCCATTAACTATGCACGACGCATTCAATATGCCATTCTTCCTTCGGAACAAATTATCAAAGAAACCATTCCCGACTCCTTTATCTTTTACCGTCCGAGAGATATTGTGAGTGGTGATTTCTATTTTGTTTATCCTGTGCAAACCAGTGGTGAAGCAGGACAAGGATTATCGCTTTTTGCGGCCGTAGATTGCACAGGACATGGTGTTCCGGGTGCCTTTATGTCGATTTTAGGTAACAATATTCTTAAGGCATCGCTTTCTGAAAAAGAAGTAAATGCACCTTCACAAGCTTTGGATTTTCTCAATAGAAATATCATTGCGTCATTGTCTCAAAATAAAATTGACGATGCTGTAATCCGCGACGGGATGGACATTGCATTGTGTGCACTTGACCGTAAGTATGGTAAATTGTATTACGCAGGAGCAAATCTTCCGGCATGGATTATTCGTGGTGCTGAATTGTTCGAATTAAGTCCTGACAAACAACCAATTGGAAATTACGGAAACAACGATCCTTATACAACACATGTTTTCGATGTGCAAAATGGTGATATGGTTTATATTTTCTCCGATGGTTATCCCGATCAATTTGGCGGACCGGATGAGACCGTTCGCTCAAATGGTGGTAAAAAATTCAAATACAGTCAGCTAAAAAAACTATTATTGTCCATTCATTCGGATGAACCAGCAGTGCAGCAATTCAAGCTTGAGAAAGCTATTTTGGATTGGAAAGGTGATTTGGAACAAACGGACGACATGCTCATCATTGGTGTAAGAATATGAAAAAGAAAAGTCTTGTAGTTTTTGTTTTATTTGGAAGTGCCGTGGCCATGATGCTTACAGAGTCATGTACCAAAAAAAACCTTGAACCTTTGGTATGTTTTACCGATGATGTTCAACCTATTTTGATTTCGCATTGTACGGATAATGGTTGTCACAACCCCATTGATTTGAAAGAAGGCATTGACCTTACCAGCTATGAGGGAACCATGAAAATTGTAAAAAAAGGACAACCTCTGTTGAGTGAATTGATC
>JBIKKU010000269.1:0-4464 GCA_044360245.1 Flavobacteriales bacterium
CGATATCACACCATCTGCACCAACGGCACAAGTAGGAAGTGCAATGGCATCATCACCGCACAAGACCAAAAAATCTTTAGGGCGTTCCTGAATGATGGACATGATTTGATTGAAGCTTCCGGAGGCCTCTTTAATTCCAATCATGTTTTTGCATTCACGAGCAATACGCAAAGTGGTTTCAGCCTGCATGTTTCGTCCTGTTCTGCCCGGAACATTGTATAGAATAATCGGACGAGGAGTTACGGCATCGATCGCCTTGTAATGCCTAAAGATTCCTTCTTGTGTAGGTTTATTGTAATAAGGTGAAACCGAAAGAATCGCATCTACGCCATCGAAATTGAATTCTTGCAAGGTCTCCAAGATTTCTTGGGTATTGTTTCCTCCAACACCATACACCAAAGGCAAACGTTTGTTATTGATTTCAATGGCAAAATCGAGTACTGCACGTTTTTCGGATTCGGTTAAGGTAACCTGTTCTCCTGTTGTTCCCTGAATAACGAGGTAATCTGTTCCGTTAGAAATAAGGTGTTCGAGTATACGTTGTAATGCAGCGAAATCGACTCCACCATTGGAATTGAAAGGCGTAATAACAGCAACGCCCATGCCGCGGAAAGCAGTTCTCATGAAACTTTATTGAGGATGGATAAATAATAATTGACTTGTGCGATGTAATCAACAATCTCGTTGGTTTTTACATCAATCATGATATCGTAAAAATGCATGAAATCTTGCGTGTAGTATCCGACTTTTAAACGGGCTTTTGAACGGTTGAGGACATGACGCAAAGGAATAATTTCCTCACGTTCCATGTCGATCAAAATATCAAATGCTTCCTCGCAAAAATTCTTAGGTGCATTTCCGGTGGGATGAAAATCCCATGACATATCCTTAAAACAGAAATAATCGAACTCCAATTTGGCTTTCAAAAATTCAGGAAGCTCTTTACCTTCCACATATCCCAAAGCAAAAACTTTACGGATGCCTTCTTCTTCCTTAAGATGTTTGACGTAATTTTTAACCACCTCAAGTTTTTCCTCATCGTCGACACGGTAAATCAATCCAACCGATTGGGCACTCGACAAATTGCTCACACGCGGTGTGCGACGGATGTTGCGGTATTCCCTACGCATCCGTTTTAATCCAATTTTTCGTTTGAGCCCTTCGAACATTTTACTGCAACAATGTTTTAAATTCTTCTTCGGAGATAATTTTTACACCCACCTCCTGGGCTTTGGTCAGTTTGCTTGGACCTGCTTCATCTCCGGCAAGCAGATAAGATGTCTTTTTGGACACCGATCCACTAACCTTTCCTCCGTTTTGTTCAATCGTTTCTTTGATTCCATCACGCGAGAAATCTTTGAACACACCGGACACCACAAAGGTCAGACCTTTTAACTTTTCCGTTTTACCCGCAACCGATTCCGGATCAATCTCCATTTTCAGTCCCGAACGGGTCAGACGCTCGACCAATGACAAATTTACCGGCACAGCGAACCAATTCCGCACACTTTCTGCGATTTTATCACCAATTTCTTCAACATGGGTAAGTTCCTCAAAAGAAGCCGTTTTTAAGCGCTCCATACTGTGAAAATGCCTTGCCAGTTTTTTGGCAACCGTCTCACCTACAAAGCGAATCCCGATGGCAAACAATACCCGCTCGAAAGGAACCTCTTTAGATCGGAGAATTCCATCCAGCAAGTTATTCACCGATTTCTCGGCCATTCGCTCCAAAGGCAGCAGTTGTTCTTTTTGTAAATCGTAGATATCACCAATGTCTTTAATCAAACCTGCTTCAAACAATTGCTCAATGGTTTCTTCTCCCAAACCTTCAATGTCCATAGCTTTTCGGGAAGTGAAATGGATCATTTTACCTTTGATTTGAGGCGGACAACCACTTTCGTTCGGACAAAAATGCTGTGCCTCTCCCTCGTTGCGCACGAGTTCAGTTCCGCATTCCGGACAAGTTTCGATAAAGTGGAACCGGTGGGCCTGAGCTTGTCTTTGTTTGAGATCCACTCCAACAATTTTGGGAATAATCTCTCCTCCCTTTTCTACAAAAACCACATCGTGGTGATGTAAATCCAATTTTTCCATCTGATCGGCATTGTGCAGAGAAGCACGTTTCACCGTTGTTCCGGCTAACAATACAGGTTTAAGATTGGCTACCGGCGTAATGGCACCTGTTCGTCCCACTTGGTAAGAAATACTCTCGATAGGAGTTGCAACCTGCTCTGCTTTGAATTTATAGGCAATGGCCCAACGTGGAGATTTTGCGGTAAACCCAAGCTCTTGTTGCTGATTGTAACTATTGACTTTGATCACCACTCCATCGATATCGAAATACAAATCCTTCCGTGCTTTATCCCAGTAGGAAATAAAATCCATGATTTCATCAATACGCTTGCAAACGCGAATAAAGCGGTCATCTGACTTCGGAACTTTGAATCCCCATGTCCCTGCTTTTTCAATGCTTTCCGAATGTCGCACGAAATTCAATCCTTCACCTGCAACACCGTATAAAAAGCAATCCAATCCACGTTTGGCCACCATCCCCGAATCCTGAAGTTTGAGTGTACCTGAAGCGGTATTTCTTGGATTGGCAAACAAAGGTTCTCCGGCTGCTTCACGCTCTGCATTCAACTTATCAAATGCGGCACGAGGGAAAAAAATTTCTCCCCGTATTTCAAATTCAGCAGGATAATCCCCCTGCAAGGAAAGCGGAATGGCCCGAATGGTTTTGACATTGGGGGTAATGTCCTCACCTTGCTCCCCATCGCCTCTGGTAACTGCTCTCAACAACTTACCGTTTTCATAAGTGATGCTAATGGCCACTCCATCGTATTTCAATTCACACACATATTCCACTTCCCCATCAATCAATTTTTTAATGCGGTTTTCGAAATCGGCTACCTCTTCCATGCTGTATGAATTCGACAAAGAAAGCATCGGATATTTGTGTTTAACCACCGGGAAATCCTTGGTAATTCCGCCTCCTACGCGTTGAGAAGGAGAATCAGTATGCATCCATTCGGGATGCATTTTTTCGAGATGGATCAACTCCTCCAATAACTTGTCAAACTCAAAATCGGAAATCTCCGATTCGTTTTGGACATAATAAAGGTAATTGTGACGATTCAACTCTTTCGTCAGAAAATCGATTCTTTCTTTCGCATTCATGCAACGAAAATAATCGCATTTCACGCAAACACAAAATACAAGGAACCGCGCTCGTGCAAGGCTTACAATTCGCTAACTTTGCAGCATGGAGAAAAAAATTCCCGTCACCTTGCTTACCGGTTTTCTCGGGGCAGGAAAAACGACTTTACTCAATCACTTGCTTAAACACAATGCGGGGAAGAAGAATTATGTGATTGAAAATGAATTCGGGAAAATTCCGGTGGACGGAAAACTTTTGGAAAAACAGTATGCCGCCTTATTCGAACTGAACAATGGTTGCATTTGTTGCTCTTTGGACAATGAGCTCATTGAAGTGCTGCAAGATTTAAGTGTGGCAGAAAACAAACCCGATCACTTGTTTATTGAAACCACCGGAGTAGCTGATGCCGGTAGTGTTGCGGCGGTTTTCAAAAATCCCGATGTCGCCGAATATTTTGATTTGCAGCCTATCCTTTGTGTGGTGGATGTGGAAAATGTTTTGGAAAGACTGGAACAAACTCCTGAAACGGCCCGTCAAATCAGTGTTTCCGATGTTTTGATCCTCAACAAAATACAATTGGTTCAACCGGAAAATCTTGAAAGCATTCAAAAACAACTCCGCGAGATCAATCCCTTAGCCTTGCAGTTTCTTTCGTCGGACGGAAGTTTTGACACCAGCTTACTTCCACCCGAGCAGTTGCATCAATTTCCTGCTATCGACACTAACCCTGTTCCTAAATCCGAAGGGAAACACCGCATCATTTCAGTAAGCATCAGCACCGATAAAGAATTCGATCGCAATGAACTGTTTCATTTGTTGTCCGTTACTTTATTCATCTCCTACGACCAGGTTTACCGCATCAAAGGGATTGTAAAGCTTGTCAATAGCCGACAAAAATTCCTCTTGCAATCCACCGGAAAACAGATCAGTTTGGAACCCATTGGCGAATGGGAAGAAAAAATCGCGACCAGTACTTTGGTTTTTATCGGCAAAAACCTCAGCACCGATGCGGTTACCCGAATTATTCGTCCCGCCATGCGCGAACAGGTTGCCCCGGATTTTTTCTGAACGCGTGTTTATTTTTTTGTGTTTTTAAAACCCTTTTTTTGATTCTGAATTCACTTTCCGGAACCGGCGTTTTTTCGCTTATGCAATACCTTTCAACATTTACCCTCCATTTATCAACACTTACTAAAATCGCACGTTCCGAGTGCTTTCCAAATATTACTTTCGTGGCCTGATAAGCAAGGATATAATGGCCGACAAAAAGATTAAAAGTGCATTGATTTCTGTCTATTACAAAGACG
>JBIKKU010000030.1:0-15640 GCA_044360245.1 Flavobacteriales bacterium
CGATCGCTACAATGGTGGTGGAAGAATTGGCGTGAGTCCTGCCGATCCCGATCGTGTATATACTTACCTCATCGGTGATGCTAAAGCGAACGATTATGGTTTCATCGGATTGTTTCGCAGCAATGACCAAGGAAGCAATTGGACCTTGCCGAATGGTCCGGTTGGCGGACCCTACACAAGCACGCACATCAACACAGCGTATGGTGGTCCGGGTTGGACCTACCACCAAGGATTTTACAATTGTGCATTGATGGTTTCGGCAACAAATGCAGATAGTCTCTTGATTGGAGGATTGAATTTATGGCGCAGCAACAATGGTGGTGTAACGTTTTCTTCTGTTGCAGGATACATTGGCGGACCATTGAATTTGCACGTGGACATGCAAGATTTTCGCGCTGTGGGAAATCATTATTGGATCACGACAGATGGAGGAATTTACCATTCAACTAATTTCTTAGTTAGTCAGCCGCTACGTTCCATGCAAGGTGTACACGCCAGTGATTTCTGGGGTTTTGGAAGCGGATGGAATCATGATGTTTTGGTTGGTGGTTTGTACCACAACGGAAATATTGGGTACACTCAGGATTATCCGGCGCAAACCTTCATCAACCTCGGTGGCGGTGAAGCTCCTACAGGCTACGTCAATCCGGGAAATGCCTACCGCACCTACTTTTCGGATGTGGGTGGTGTAGTGTTGCCAAATAGTTTTCCGGGGACTTTGCAATGGTTTTCGTTGGGATTAAATCCGAACGAATCGTATTGGGCAGCAGAAAGCAGTGAACTCGAATTTGATCCTTCGTGCTACAATACGGTGTATGCGGGAAAAGACCACCAAATCTGGAAAAGCGAAGATGGTGGCGCCTCTTTTACCTTGTTGTATACGTTTGGAAACAATGCCAACAATCAGGTGAAATACATGGAAGTTGCCTGGGACAATCCGAATGTGATTTACCTCAATCAACAACCTGCTTCGGGTAGTACAGGTACACTTTACAAAACCACAAATGGTGGAAGCACTTGGAACAGCGTTAGTATTCCCTCCGGAAACTCCCGCCGAATGCTGATTTCCTTAGTACCGGGTTCCTCGCAAAAAATTTGGATTGCTTATCCATCCGGTGCAAATGGTACTAAAGTTTTTTACAGCGATAATGGTGGAACAAGCTGGACCAATAAGTCAACTGCAATGCTCAACAATGAAGAAGTGCATAGCATAGTTGCCATTGGAGGTACTGATGGTGGAATTTATTACTGTACCGATCGCGCGGTGTATTACCGCAACAACACGATGTCGGATTGGGAAAAATTAGATCAGGATCTTCCTGCGTATTTCAACAGCAATATTGCACGTCCTTTTTACCGCGATGGAAAAATTCGCGTGGCCTCTTACGGAAAAGGAATTTGGGAAAGTGCGCTTTACGATCAACCTGCATTGCCGATTGCACAAGCCATGGTAGATCGTTACAAACAAACCGTTCAATGCGAAACGGATTCGTTTTATTTTGATTGCCATTCCATTTTAAACCATACGAATGCTTCATGGTCATGGACTTTTCAAAACGGTAGTCCTGCAACTTCAACGCAACGAAATCCTGCGGTATTGTTTCCCGGTCCCGGCACATATTGGGCAGTATTAACGGTTGAAGACGCATCAGGAAATACAGATGTTGATTCGCTTCAGGTAGAAATTGAAAGTTACAATTGGCCTGCGGTTTCGTTCGAAAATTTTGAAGGCGCATTTCCCGGAACATCCTGGCAAATCGTAGATCCCGGAGGAAACGGTCAATGGTCGATCAACAGTTTTGGCGGTTACGGACAAAGTGCATTTGGAAGTCGTTTCGATAATTTCAACATTGATTCGCAAGGTGATTGGGATGATATGCGATTGGCGATGAGCATTCCGAATTCACCGGGAACGGAATTGGTTTTTGATGTTGCATATGCAGTTTACGGCGGACAATATTCCGATACTTTGGAAATATTGATTTCGACGGATTGCGGACAAACATTCACGCAAGTTTACCGCAAAGGCGGAACTCAATTGAGCACTGCTCCAAACACCACCGACATGTTCGAACCCACAAGCACACAATGGAGAACGGACACGGTTGATCTTTCGGCCTACGTCAATTCTCCTGAAGTGATTCTTGCTTTCCGCAATTGGGGACATTTTGGTCAGCCAATTTACCTTGACAATATCCGCATCGGAAATCCGAACAGTGTTGAAGAGCAAGTGCAGCATAGTCCACGATTGTATCCAAATCCTGTCTCATCACAATCTGTCATCCGTTTAGATTTGCCTCAAAACAATGCTTGTGAAGTGCGCATTTTTAACATGCAGGGCAAACTGATTCGTTCCTATCCGAATGTCGCAGGAACCATGGAAATTCCAGGATTAGCCGGTGGACAATATTTGATACAAGTCACAGGCAATGAAAAAATTTGGAACATTCCCCTGGTAGTGGTATCGAGATAAAACGATTTTTTATCTTTGAGCCATCGGGGCTGTTAGCTCAGCTGGTTTAGAGCACTACCTCGACAAGGTAGGGGTCACAGGTTCGAATCCCGTACAGCCCACCAGCGAAAAAAAAGCCACGAGATAATTCTTGTGGCTTTTTTTTGCTTAGTACTTTTTTTGGAAGTGGTGAAATTCAAAAGCTGCCCTGCATTCCGATACCGCGACTTCTCCTTCGTCGAATTCCGGTATAGCGCGCTTGGGGTGCTTGAAAGACAGAAAGACTTGGCCCTCTCCCCGGCCCTCTCCAAGGGAGAGGGAGGTACATGGTTTGAAATTGCTGCATTAGTTTTTTCTTGGTGTGCTTTTTAAAATATTCTTGGTGTTCTTTTGTGTCTTAGTGGTGCCTTCGAGAGCCTCAGGCACCGTGGTCGTTCATTTATTTCCTCTTTCCCAAATTACCTAATACCCTATGCCCAATTACGCAGTAAAGAACCTCAGGCACCGCGATTGTGCACGGATTTCCTTTTTCCCTTATACCCTTTTAAACCTCCACAGTGCCTTAGTGGTGAAGCAAGCTCATCCATCAGACTTAACATTCCCTTCATCATCAGTTGAGCTTTGTTGATGTATTTCGTTGCAATAAAACACAAGACTATGCGTCTAAATATCAAAAACTACATCATGAATCCCTCACAGATGATGAATCCGCAAGGTATCGACAAAAGATTGATCGATGTTTTCGGCGAGGAACAATGCCTCAAATGGAAACAGGAGAGTCCGGATTTTTTGCGTTACCAATGCTTCGAACTTGAGTTCGGTTTTGCATTGCTCGACATGGAAACTGCGATCAAGGAAGGTCATTTGCTGGAATCGCTGGAATCGTTCGATCCGGTGAATTTTCCTGTGGATGAAATGGAACTCATCACCATCGGGGTGTTCAATCCGATGCGCTACAATGTGCGTCGTTCTTACATGAGCAGAAAGTACTACATCATTGGTACTACAGGAAAAGTGCTCATGCTTTTATCGGGTGAAGAATTACGCAGGCACTACAATGCCAACGTAGCGTAACCCGCTTTTTCAGGCTACCTCTAACATCTATACGCTTGCTAAATTTGGTTGAAGGTCCCGTGCAAACGGGGCCTTTTATTTTTTCTTGAACAAAGGAACTGTGCTGCAAGGTTCACCAAACATGAGGCTTTTGACGTGTGGTAATAAGCGTTCGGTAAGCAATACATAAATGCTTTCGTTCACCGGTAACTCGCTGCAACCTTTAACTACAACGCGCGCTCCTTCGTAAGCATTTACGTTCAGGTTTCGAATGGCATCGGACAACAATTGATTGATGTGCTGCGCTTCGTTTCCGAAACAAATGCGTTTTGCGAAAGGTTGTGCTGCAGTGGTTAGCAACATCCACGCCCAAGTGGGGATAATGGCATCGGCAGAACAATAAAAAGAAAGGTTTTTATTTTGATACGCTGACCAATTGTGCTCGGCAATGAAGGCACGAAAATCTTTTTCCTTCAGCACCAATCCCTGCCACAATACGGGTGCAATATCCAAAACCACGCGCTCTTCTTTAGGGAGGAGGTCTTGAATATCGAGGGAGATTAATCCACTCGCTGCAACTTTATTTACTATTTCGTTCAACTAAAGTCTTAGTTAGAAATTACATAAATCCCAATTCCAATTGTGCTTCTTCGCTCATCATTTCTTTTGTCCATGGCGGATCGAAAGTGATGGTGATTTTTGCTGAAGCTACGCCTTCAATGGCTGCAATTTTGCGCTCTACTTCTCCCGGAAGGCTTTCCGCTGCGGGACAGGAAGGTGAGGTTAATGTCATGATGATTTCCACATTGGCTTCATCATCGATCTTGACTTCATAGATCAATCCCAATTCAAAAATATCAACGGGAATTTCAGGATCATACACGGTTTTGATGATCTTGATGATTTCGTCTTCCATCGCTCGTTTGTCCATGTGTCTTATTTTTTGAGGCTGATGAATGCTACTGCGTACAATTTCATTTGCTTGATCATACTGAGTAATCCGTTACTGCGCGTTGGCGAAAGGTGTTGGGCCAATCCGATGTCGTTGATGAATTGCAAATCGGTTTGAGCAATTTCTTCGGGCGATTCGTTATCAAAAACTCTAACCAACAATGCGATGATTCCTTTGGTAATGATGGCATCGCTGTCGGCAGTGAAACGAATTTTTCCGTTTTCGTTGGAAGCATGCAACCACACCTGACTCTGACAACCTTTGATTTTAAAATCATCGGTTTTGTATTTCGGATCAATCAAAGGCAATTCTTTTCCAAGATCGATGATGTATTCGTATTTGGCATCCCAATCTTCGAACATCGCGAATTCTTCAACTATCTCCGCTTCTTTTTCTTTGACACTCATCCTTTCAACATTTTAATGGCTTTGTTCAACGCGATGATCATGCGGTCGATTTCTTCGGTGGTATTGTAAAACGCAAAGGATGCGCGCACTGTGCCCGGAATTCCGAAGAAGTCCATAATGGGTTGCGTGCAATGGTGTCCGGTACGCACGGCAATTCCTTGCTGATCGAGCAGTGTTCCGATATCGTAAGGATGAATGCCATCCACCACAAAAGAAACTACCCCCGTTTTATGTGCTGCAGTTCCAATGATGCGCACACCTGGAATTTCGGAAATCGCTTTGGTAGCATGTAGTAAAAGTTCTTCCTCGCGTTCGCGTATGGTGCTGATTCCTATTTCTTCAACAAAATCAATCGCATAACCCAATGCAATGCCCCCTGCGATGTTGGGTGTGCCTGCTTCGAATTTGTGCGGTAATTCGTTGTATTCGGTTTTTTCAAAAGTTACCGTTTTGATCATGTCTCCACCACCCATGTAAGGAGGAAGGAGATTGAGCCATTTTTCTTTTCCGTAAAGCACTCCTGTTCCGGTGGGACCGAAAAGTTTATGTCCGCTAAACACATAAAAATCGCAATCGAGTTCTTGCACATCCACCTTCATGTGTTGCACGGCCTGAGCGCCATCGAGCAAAACGGGAATGTTTTTTTGATGCGCCAAGGCAATGATTTCTTTCACGGGATTGATGGTGCCGAGCGCATTAGAGACATGTGAAACAGCAACAATACGTGTTCGTTCATTCAATAATTTTTCAAAAGCATCAAGTTGCAATTCGCCTTTGTCGTTCATGGGAACGACACGCAATTTTGCATTACGGTATTCGCAAGCCATTTGCCAGGGCACAATATTGCTATGATGTTCCATGGCAGAAACAATCACTTCATCGCCTTCCTTAAGGAGGGTTCCAAAGGAAAAAGCAATGGTATTGATGCCTTGTGTTGTACCGCTTGTGAAAATGATTTCGTGGACGTGTTCTGCATTTAAAAAACGACGAATTTTTTCGCGGGAAGCTTCATAAGCTGATGTTGCTTCTTGCGAAAGCGTATGCACCCCTCGGTGAATGTTGGCGTTCTGGTGCAGGTAATATTGACGTTCGGCCTCAATAACCGAAAGTGGTTTCTGAGCCGTTGCGCCATTGTCAAAATACACCAATGGTTTTCCGTTTACCTTTTCCGAAAGAATCGGAAACATGTCGCGGATATCCTGAATGGTGTATGTCATTTCTTTTTCCATGTCAATTGTTCCAGTGGAAGCGTTCTTCCATGATATGTTCGGCATAATTACGAACAGCTTCTGACTTCATGCGCGTCAATACATCCGACGCAAAAGCATGCACCATCATCTTACGTGCGCTCTGTTCGCCTACTCCGCGTGCACGCAGGTAAAACAATGCTTCTTCATCCATTTGTCCGGTGGTTGTTCCGTGCGAACATTTCACATCATCGGCATAAATTTCCAATTCGGGTTTGGTAAACACTTGCGCATTTTCCGATAAAAGAATGTTCGCATTGGATTGGTAAGCGTTAATTTTTTGTGCATCGGGACGCACAAATACTTTTCCGTTAAACACCACTGTACTTGCATCATCCGCAACCGTTTTGTACAATTCATTCGATGTACAATCGGGCATGGTATGGTCCATGATGGTGTGGTTGTCAACGTGCTGATCGCCTTTTGTTAAGGCTAGTCCTGACATCCAGGTATCCGTATTTCTTCCGGCAGAGGTGATTTGCAAATCGTTTCGAACCAATGCTCCATTGAGGCTAAGGGTGTGGAAATGCAAACGGCTGTCTTGTTCCTGATGTGCTTTGATAAAATCAAAATGCCATGTTTTTCGATTTTGATTTTGGATGATATTCAAGTGAATTTCAGCATTGGCTTCAACATGAATTTCAGTCACCACATTGCTAAGCGTCATGGCTTCATCCGCAGAAACATAAATGAGATTGATTTCTCGTGATGCGTTCTTTTCGGCGTGAATGATGTGTCGCAATTGCGATGTAGCATGATCTCCCGATGCAATGCACAAAACATTGAGTGCTTTTTCCACGTTTCCTTTTACACGAATTGCCAATCCATCGCTAAAGCCGGCTGTATTGAGTAAGGACAGAAAACTGTGGCGAACTAAACTAACTTCTTGCGTGTTTTTTGCAAGGGTATACTCTTGAGAAGCTGTAGATAAATCTGCACGGAAAAATCCATTTACAAACACAAGTACTTCCCCATCGTTTTCGGGCAAATACTTTTCAATTTCGAAAGCTTGTTTGTCTTCGCGGAAAGAAAAAACTTCTTTGTTGAGTTTCGTGAGGTTGGTGTATTTCCAGTCTTCGTGTTTGCGTGTAGGCAATTCGGTTTGTTGCAACAACTCAACCGCAGCTTGACGTACTTGCGCATTCCCGCTGAAAGTCTTCTCCAGCAAGGGTTTCAAAAGCGCTTGTTGTTTATGTTCGGAGATGATTTCCATATTATGCTTTTTCTCCCAATTCTTCTTTAATCCAATCGTAACCGCGTTCTTCGAGTTCGAGTGCCAGTTCTTTGGTACCGCTTTTTACGATTCTACCTTTGTAAAGCACATGTACAAAATCGGGAACGATATAATCGAGCAAACGCTGATAGTGTGTTATGACCAGCGTTGCATTGTCTTTGTTTTTGAGTTTGTTCACTCCATTGGCTACAATGCGAAGCGCATCAATGTCCAATCCTGAATCGGTCTCATCAAGAATAGCGAGTTTCGGCTCCAGCATGGCCATTTGAAAAATCTCATTGCGTTTTTTTTCACCTCCGGAGAATCCTTCATTCACCGAACGATTTGCCAATTTGCTATCGAGCTCCACCAATGCGGAACGGTCTTTCACCATTTGCAAAAATTCTTTGGCGCTTACAGGCTCCATTCCTTTGTAGGCACGAATTTCATTCACTGCTGTTTTAAGGAAATTGATATTGCTTACTCCGGGAATTTCTACAGGATATTGGAAAGCAAGGAACAATCCTTCACGCGCGCGATCTTCGGGCGATAGTTCAAGCAATTCTTTTCCGTTAAACTCCACGGTTCCTTCGGTCACTTCATATTCTTCTCTTCCGGCGAGGACTGATGCCAGCGTGGATTTCCCGGAACCGTTTGGTCCCATGATGGCGTGCACTTCTCCTGCTTTGATGCTCAGGTTGATTCCGCGAAGAATTTCTTTGCCTTCAATGTTGGCGTGTAGGTTATTTATTTCAATCATGATGATAGGTAGTCTTAATTGTGGTGTGTTATGATTTGCAGGTTGTGGGTTTTTGGCAATATTTTGTGAGAGAAGCAATAATTAAGTTTTGGGGTTCGATGCGTATTGAATTCAAAGAGTAGATTTCTTCGAAGGGTTCTTTGACGGTGTTGGATGGATTTGACTTTTTCATCATATCTTTTTGAATTCCCAATTGCAACTCTCAACGCTTAACTTCTACTTCTAAATTTTACTTCTTATCCAACTGATCCTTCCAAAGAAATGGCCAACAGTTTTTGTGCTTCAACAGCGAACTCCATGGGAAGTTGATTGAGCACTTCCTTGCAGTAGCCATTCACAATTAAACTGACTGCTTTTTCCGTATCGATTCCGCGTTGGTTGCAATAAAAAATCTGATCCTCTCCAATTTTCGATGTAGTTGCCTCATGTTCCACCTTTGCCGAATTATCGAGGATTTCAATATAAGGGAAAGTATGCGCTCCACATTTATCGCCCATCAACAATGAATCGCATTGAGAGAAATTCCGTGCATTGACTGCACCTTTTGCAATACGCACCAATCCACGGTAACTGTTGTTGGAAAAACCTGCGGAGATTCCTTTGGACACGATGGTGCTTCGGGAATTTTTTCCGAGGTGGATCATTTTCGTTCCGGTGTCGGCTTGCTGACGATTGTTGGTAACGGCAACTGAATAAAATTCACCAACGGAATTATCGCCTTTAAGGATACAAGATGGATATTTCCAAGTCACGGCAGATCCGGTTTCTACTTGGGTCCAGGAGATTTTAGAATTTCTTCCTTCACAAATTCCGCGTTTGGTAACGAAATTGAAAATTCCTCCTTTTCCGTCTTTATCGCCCGGATACCAATTTTGTACGGTTGAATATTTTATTTCAGCATCGTCCAATGCGATAAGTTCAACGACCGCTGCATGCAATTGATTTTCATCGCGAATCGGAGCGGTACAACCTTCAAGATAACTTACATAACTTCCGGCATCGGCAATAAGCAAGGTGCGTTCGAACTGACCGGTCTTGGCTTCATTGATACGGAAATAAGTAGAGAGCTCCATCGGACAACGCACGCCTTTTGGAATGTAACAGAAAGATCCATCTGTGAATACCGCAGAATTAAGCGCGGCAAAATAATTGTCGGTTACAGGAACAACTGTACCCAAATATTTTTTCACCAAGTCAGGATGCTCTTGCACTGCTTCGGACATGGAACAAAAAATAATTCCATGTTTGGCCAACTCTTCCTTAAATGTGGTTTTCACCGAAACACTGTCCATGACCACATCAACAGCAACACCGCTTAGACGTTTTTGCTCTTCGAGTGAAATGCCTAATTTTTCAAAGGTTTTCAGCAATTCCGGATCAACCTCATCCAAAGAACTAAGTTCTTTTTTTGGCTTTGGCGCAGCGTAGTAATAAATATCCTGATAATCGATGGCAGGATAATTTACATGTGCCCATTCCGGTTCTTTCATGTTCTGCCATTGCTTGAATGCGCTCAATCGCCATTGCAGCAACCATTCCGGCTCATTTTTCTTTTTCGAAATGAAACGAATAACATCCTCGTTTAATCCTTTCGGTGCTTTTTCCGTTTCGATGTTGGTAACAAATCCGTATTTGTATTCCTGATTTGTAATCTCATCCAACAACTCATCTCCTTCGTATGCCATGCTATTTTGTGTTAGATGGAAAATGATTCACCACATCCGCAAGTACGATCGGCGTTGGGATTGTTGAACACAAAACCTTTTCCGTTGAGTCCTCCGGTAAAATCCAATTCCGTTCCAACGAGGTAGAGAAAACTTTTTTTGTCGACAACCAATTTGAGTCCGTTGTCTTCAAAAACTTTGTCCTCCGGTGTCATTTGATCGTCAAATTGCAAATCGTACATCAATCCGGAACAACCTCCACCTTTCACTCCTACGCGGATAAATGCAGCATTTTTATGCTCCTCCTGCATGAGTTTGATGGCTTGGTTACGGGCGGCTTCACTTATTTTGATCATGCTTCTGGTTTTAAGGGTAACAATCCTTTGTGCTTTTGGTTTTGAATGGCACAAATTTATTTAGATTAAATCTAAATTGACACAAATTTAAGTAAAATCAGGCCTTTCCGCAAACACGGCTCAATATCTTGTTGTATATCAACCATATAGACAAAACACTATACGCAAAAAAAGCCCATTTTGAAGCGATTCACCCAGGTGAAATTGCACGTATCTTTGCGCCATGTTTGAAAACAAAGAAAACCGCACTGAACTCTCTGATTTGGGAGAATTCGGACTTATTCGTCACCTGAACGAGAACATTCCCAACAAACTTCCTTCGACCCTTAAAGGTATTGGTGATGATGCCGCTGTGATTGATCTTGAAAACGGAAAAGTGGCGCTCATTAGCACCGATATGATGATTGAAGGCGTGCATTTTGATTTAGCTTACGTCCCTTTAAAACACTTGGGCTACAAAGCGGTCGCCTCTAACATTTCCGACATCTGCGCGATGAATGGTACGGCGCATCAAATTGTAGTTTCTATTGCATTGTCCAACCGCTTTTCACTCGAAGCCATCGAAGAATTGTATGCCGGCATCAACCTCGCTTGCGATCGTTATCAGGTGGATTTGGTCGGCGGCGATACTACTTCTTCCCGCTCCGGACTTGTACTCTCTATCACTGTTTACGGCACTTGCGAAAAAGACCGTGTGGTATACCGCAGCGGCGCAAAAGAACATGACCTCATCATGGTTAGCGGAGATTTAGGTGGTGCTTATTTAGGTTTACAAGTATTGGAACGTGAAAAAGAGGTTTTCAAATCGAATCCGAACATGCAACCCGATTTAAGTGGTTTCGATTATATCCTTGAACGCCAGTTAAAACCGGAACCTCGAAAAGATATCGTAGTCATGTTACAAGAAATGGGCATTCAACCTACTTCCATGATTGATATTTCGGATGGACTTGCCAGTGAATTGATGCACATCAGTGAACAATCCAATTGTGGTTGTCACGTGTACATCGAAAAAATTCCATTGGATCCTTCCATGATTCAAACCGCTGAAGAGTTCAATCTTGAACCTGTGACTTGTGCATTAAACGGCGGTGAAGATTATGAGTTGTTGTTTACCATCAAACAAAGCGATTACGACAAACTCAAGAACAATCCACTGGTTACGGTTATTGGACACATCACTGAGAAATCGGCCGGAAATAAATTGATTACACCCAACGGAGAATCGATTGGTTTGAGTGCACAAGGTTGGAAGCACTTTTAAATTTCAATAGCTGCTTTTTCGCGCACTATCAATTTGAAATCTCGTTGCATTACTTTGCTTTCTGCCCAAGAAACAAAATCGAAATACTCGAATGCTGTTTTCTCGAAATTATCGTTTTCGATCTGCTTTAATTCATCCAGCAGCGTTGTGTAAACGGCTTTCTCTTCTTTACGGTCTCGGGCACGAAGAATTTTATTGATGAATTGCAAAAAAGAGTTTTCGAATTTGTAAACGCGATTACGGAGCGTAAGGTAACGCTGTGTTGATTTAAGCGCATAGGGTACCAATTGCTGGTTTCCGAGTTCAAGATGCACCACCAAATTGAGCATTTGTGCAAAACAATGAATGTCCTCGGTTTTATCGATGTTGATGTTATTCAGCAATAAATTAATCCAACGCAATGCTTCCGAATAATTTTTCTCTCCAAAAAACAGAATGGCAATGTTAAAGAAGAGGTATGCTTTTCGCACGTTGTTGATTTTATCTCCGTAAAGCGTAAGCCCGTTTTCGATAATGGGCACCAAGTCAACGCCTTTTCTAAATTCTCCGGTTTGAATGCAAAGCGTTAATTCAATACTTGAAGTACTCGAAAAAAGTTTGATGTCCATGTCTTCATTTCTGCTCAGCGCAAGCTTCTCCGGAAGACTCTTGAGTTTCTCTACAAAGCGCGTTACTTCTTCATATTTCTTCAACCGGTTGGCGATATAAATAAGATTGGTGAGAACCGAAAAATAAACATTAGGTTCTTCCTTGAAGGCTTCTGTATTGGCTTCGATGAGTTCAACATTTTTCTTCAGGTTCAAATAACAGTTTTCATAATCGCCAATGCCAAAGAAATAAGCGCTATAAATGTGGTAATACAAGTATTGTGTTTCGTGGTAAAGCGCCCGCTCTTCCGATTTCAACAATACCGTATCTATGATGGATTTGAAATTGGCAAGATCATCCTGATTTCGTGCTTTTCCTTTGCGATTGAGGATGTAGAAAAGTCGACTTTTAATGTTCCAGAATTCATTGTAATTCGAGATCTTCTCCAAAACCAAAGCATCTTCTTCTCTGATTTCCTGGAGTTCTTTTTCACCTATTTCCGTGTAATTGTCTTTTTCAATCAGCAATTTCTCCCACATGGACACTTCAAGCAATGTGGTGTGTTTATCGTATTTCTGAGCAAGTTTTTTTGCACTCTTCAATAATTTACTCGCCTGACTGTAAAGGGTCTTTTTGTACAAGATCTCCACCGAGTGCAACAAACGTTTTAATTCCGCATCAATGGACGAATTGGAGTGGAAAGAATCAAGACTGCGCAAAATTTGTTCGTACAACCTATTCTTGGTAATCGAAAACTGATTGATGAATGCCTGTCCTTTAAACTTCTTCTTTAAGGCCTCCTCATTATACTCCTCCATTTTGTCAATCGCATCAAACAACACCTCATAATTGTTGACTTCCCCCAGTGTATGCCGAGAGGAAAAGATCTTGAAATACCGCTTCTCCGGCTTGGTAAGCGCATGAATGAGGCGATGGAGGTGGTCGGAAGCAGTGTTAGACATGTATAATATTGAGAGTTTTTTGCATTAAATACCAATTAGAACTGTAATAATAAACATGGATTTCTTAAAAATTAAGGCCTAATCTAATAAAGCTATTAATTTGAAATACAGTTGATTAAAATGTTCATTTGGATAATATAAGATACAAAAAAACTACACTTAGACCTGAAATAAATAAGGCTAAAAATGGTCATATAGGACCTTTTAGACATGTAAAAAAAAAGGCCTTCATTGCTGAAGGCCTTTTCTATCTATAAAAAATACTATTAGTTCGGTTTTGATTTTCTTTTACCGCTTCCACCTTTATCATAGTCTGAACCATGGTTGGTGTCGGTTATACCGGCATCATCGTCGTCATCATCATCAGAAACATCTTCCCCGTCTGTGGAAGCGTCATCCCCGCGAAGCTGCAGAGGACTGCCTGTTTCATCAACAGGGCCCATATAACCTTTTTCACATGATGCCAAACCGAGCATCAAGGCGAAAAGTGCTACTGTATACAACTTAGTCTTCATCTTCTTTTTCTTAGATTATTACCTCTAATACGTCAAAAATATAGAAAAGTTTTCTTTAATCATACGGATTCTCAGAAAAATTTTCTTTGACCAACATTCCGGCCCCCGGAATCACAAGGGTAACCTCCGTACCCCCGGCCGTACCATCCTGATTTTTAACCTCATAAGGCCCTTCAATACGCAGGTTTTCGTTGGTTAGCTTTTTGAGCACTGCAAGTCGACCTGTGGTTATCTGACTCCCTCTCGACACATGATCTGCCCCGTATTTACCTTTCGATTTTAAACTTGTAGTAATTCCAATACCGTTATCGGTGATTTTTATGCGTACCGATTTTTCATCATTCGGCTCGATGCGCACCCAAATGGTACCTTCTTTTTCCATAGGAAGAATTCCATGCCAAATGCTGTTTTCTACATAAGGTTGTAAAAGCATTGGCGGAATCATGATTGCCTCTGTATCGATCTCTTCATCAATGAATAATTCGTACTGGAATTTGTTTTTAAAACGCATGTTCTCGAGCGACAAATACAACTCCAATCTTTCTAACTCTTCATTAAGCGTAACAAGATTTCCACTCGAAGAACTGTCGAGATTTTTACGAATCAATTTTGCGAAAGAAGTAAGGTATCGGTTTGCTTCGAGTTTGTCTTGTTTGTTGATGTAATACTGAATGGAATTTAAAGCATTGAAAATAAAATGCCGATTCATGCTTGCATTCAACGTTTGTTGTTCAAGGGTGAGCAATTTTGATTTGTAAATCAACTGATCACGTTCCGCATTGCGACGGATTACCGCAATTCTCCAACGGTATACGAGATAGCCAAGGGAAAAAACAAACAAAGTGCACAACAAATAAAACCACCAGGTAAACCAAAAAGGGGGACGAATGGTGAAAGAAAATGAGGCCGGGGCTCCGGACCAGATTCCGTTATCGTTGCACGCTATTACTTTAAATGTATATGCTCCGGAAGGTAAGTTGGAATAAGTAATTGAACGCGAATCGGTAATAGGTGACCAATCGGTATCAAAGCCTTCGAGCATAAATTTATAGCGCACTTTATTCGGATTGGAATGGCAGATTCCGGTGAAATCAAATGTGAAGTGATTTTTATTGTAAGGAAAAATAGTGTTACGAGAAAACCCGGTGGAAGAATCAATATCGTTTCCGAATTTTTTCCAATCGATGTCATCAAAAAACAAACGCACATTGTTGATGATGATATAAGGCTGAATCTGATTGCCGTTGGGTAAACGTTTGGATGGGTCGTATTGCACCAAACCACCATCTGTTCCAAACCAATACCTTCCATGACTATCTCTGAAACAGGCGTTCATGTTGGTCTCCAGCCCCCTCACTCCTTCTAAACGCGAATAATTTCTGAATTCAGTAATGCCTTCGTTAGAAAACTTTTTTGCGTTCAATTCATAAATCCCATTGTTGGTGCCAATCCACAGATTCCAATTTTCGAAAATGATAAAATTGATGGTGTTTGAATTCACACTTTCACCTAATGGGACGCGGATGAATTTTCCTTCACGAAAGAGATACAATCCATCTTTAGAGCCAATCCACAAATCATGTTGTGCGTCTTCTACAATGGTATAAATGGTGTTATCGGTATTGGAAACATCATACCTGTAATGACTGAATTTTTTTCCGTCATATCCATACAATCCTGAAAACGTTCCCAACCATAAAACACCTTTACTATCGCGGTAAATATTCCTTATGTTATTTCCGTTGAATCCATTTTCAGCTGAAAAATTTTCGAATTTATCATCCTTGAATCGGGATAATCCTTTGTTGGAACCAATCCAAATACTTCCATCACGATCGACATACAATGACGTGATACGATCGGACAACAAACCATCCTCTTCGAAATAGGAAGTGAATTTTCCCTTATCAAAAACAGTTAAACCAACAGATGTACCAAACCAAATACGGTTGTCTTTTCCAACTGCAATGCTCCAAACCGTGTTGTTGGAAAGTCCATTTTCGTCGGTATAACGCGTAAATTCTCCGTTTTCAAGTTTTACAACTCCTTCTCCGTATGTAGCAAACCACAAAGCATGGGAGTGGTCTTCGGCAATGGACATTACAAAATCGCTGCTTAATCCATCGTTAGTGGTGTAGGTTACAAATGCTTCACCGGCAAGTTTCAGAATTCCTTTTCCATCGGTTCCAAACCATATATTTCCTTCG